>PGZS01000135.1 GCA_002841435.1 Firmicutes bacterium HGW-Firmicutes-3
TCACTTGAAAATCAATGTTCATATATCTATTTTTTTATGGGGCGAAGCCCCAAACGTAGGCGTAGTGAAACGGAGCCGGAGTTGCACGGCTTCATTTAACGGCAGTAATGTTACGAGGATCCATCTGGCGACTGACGCGACTGAGGCGCAGCGCTAGCTACGCCGAAGTGCCGCATGAGCGAGTATAACGGCAGTGAAGTTAAGCAGTGATTCAAGTTCACTTGAAAAATCAATGTTCCAATCTATTTTTTATGGGGCGAAGCCCCAAACGGAGGCGTAGTGAAGACGGAGTTCCGCATAAGCGAGTATGATGCCAATAGTTTAAAACCAATTTATTCACAATACCTAATATATTCATGCTATAATAAAATACACAAAATAATATTATCTTTGCATATTTTTCAAATAGGAGTCACTTATGAAAAAAAACTTGCCATTATTAATACCGGTATTGCCGTATCTGATTATGACCTCCTTGATTTTTTTTATCTTACCCACACTTGATCCGAATTCTAGGTATTTTTCATTCTTTATGATTTTGATTATTCCCGCTTATTGTTTTGTTTCTGCTTTTCTATATGGACTGAAGAATGGGGTCGTCTGGTTTTATCCGATTTTTATTGGTATCATTTTTCTGCCAGCGATATTTTTAATTATCAATATGAAGGCCTTGCTATATGGTGGAATTTATGGGGCAGTTGCCCTATTAGGAATGTACCTGGGCAGTATCCTAAAAAAAAGAAAAGATGATGATCCGGGTTCAGCGGAGTAACCTAACAAAATAATACGGTAATTTTTTTAGTAATTATTCATGATTAAATAGTGTATGCCGATAAATAAAGACTGAGTGTTCGAATAATTAGATCGGTTAACGACGAAATGGTGCTTTTTCAATATCTCAAAAATCGCAAATCAGCAAAATAGAGCGTCAACAATGATTGAAGGACGTGCCTGAATGTGATAAAATGTTTCCGTCAAATAATGAAGGTTAAGATAACATAATCCTCACAATCAGAACTGGAAGGTTGCATAGCCTTAGGGTTCAGACAAAAATAATTAACTTAGAAGAGGTGTTAAAATGGATGAAGTTGGTTTCTTAGAAAAGCTACGGTACAAATTTGACAACCTGATGTCAAAAGGAACAGGCATTCTGTTATTGTCTCTGGCTAGTGCTACGGCAATTATGATCGCTGTTATTTCACTGATAGTCTGGATTACTCAATCGGGTCCAACATCCAGTTTTACTGAGCTGCTGTGGATGGGGTTGATGCGAGCGATCGACTCCGGAACGGTAAGTGGTGATACCGGAAGTATCGGTTATATCTTTCTGATGTTTGTTACTACCCTGGGTGGTATCTTTATTCTTAGTATATTAATTGGGATTTTAACAACTGGGATTGAATCGAAATTAGATTCTCTCAGAAAGGGAAGATCCCGGGTTATCGAAAAAGACCAAACAATTATTCTGGGCTGGTCTGAACAGATTTTTACGATTATCGAAGAATTGATTGAAGCGAACAGCAATCGCAAGCATGCCTGTATTGTCATCATGGGGAATCACGATAAATCCGAAATGGATGATGCTATCCGGGAGCGGATCACTGATACGAAAACCACAAGAATAGTAACCCGACAGGGAAATCCAATCGATATCGATGATCTCGAAATCGTTAGTTTAAATACCTCCCGATCTATCATCATTATTCCTGAGGATGATACTCGGGTCATAAAAACCATTCTTGCTATAACAAATAATCCCAATAAACGGAGCGAACCATATAATATCGTTACTGTTTTAAGAGATCCTGAAAATGTGCAAGTAGCTCAGATTGCCGGCAATAATCAAGCTGAAATAATTCTCAGTGACACATTAATCTCCCGAATTATTGCGCAAACCTGCCGTCAGTCAGGTCTTTCGACTGTTTATACGGAACTCCTGGATTTTGGTGGCGACGAAATATATTTCAGTGATTGTGCAGCGGTAATTGGAAAAAGCTTTGGTGAGGCCCTGTTCTTGTTTGAAAAATCAACCGTGATAGGTATCCAATCCCAGGGGAAAACCTATTTAAACCCGCCGATGAACACAATTTTACAGTCGGGAGACCGTATTATCGCCATCTCAGAAGATGATGATACCATCGTAGCAAAGCCTGATCAGCAACATAGTGTTGATGCAGAAGCAATTCTCCAAACTTCAGTAGCTGAACCGGATTGCCCGGAAAAGACATTGATCTTAGGATGGAATGATAATGCCCACTTAATTATTCAGGAGATTGATAATTATGTTCCTCAGGACTCAATTCTGACCGTCGTTTCGGACTGTGTTGAAGAAGAAGATTTCCAGACTGCCCTCAACCAGGTTGTTAATCAAAAAATCGAACTATTAAAGGGTGACCCTAAAGATCGAAGTATTTTAGACGAATTAATGGTCAAAAATTACGACCATGTCATTATTTTGTCAAATAATTCTGAGCTTGATGTGCAGGAGTCTGACGCCAACACCTTGGTGGTTCTGCTTCAGTTACGGGATATTTCCGAGAAACTCAATTGCCGTTTTTCAGTTGTTAGTGAAATGATGGATTTCAGAAACAAAAAATTGGCTGAAGTGACAAAGGTCAACGACTTTATTGTCAGTGAAAAACTCATCAGTTTGATGCTGACTCAGGTTTCGGAGAATAAGATGATCAATACGGTATTTGAGGATTTATTTGATGCTGATGGTTCAGAACTATATATTAAAAAAGCTGCAAAATATATTAAGCCAGACTCAGTCGTTAATTATTATACCCTGGTTGAAGCAGCAAAAAGAAAGAACGAAATTGTCATTGGCTATGTAATTGCGGCAGAACAAAAGGATGCTCAAAAGGACTATGGCATCTATATTAATCCGGATAAATCAACCATGGTCAGTTTGGGTGAAAAGGATGGCTTGATCGTCATTGCCGAAGATTGAAAATAAGTATTGAAACATCAACAAACAATCGCCGAGAAAGAAGATCTTTCGGCGATTGTTTTTATAATTAGCACTGCATGGGTAGTCCATCAGACTGCACTAAATTTGTTTCTGAGAATGGAAAGCTGGTTTAAAAATTAGCAGGGGGATAATGATGATAGCACAATCTTGGCATCGAATGGTATCATTGCGGAGAAGTTAAAATGACTATTTTTGAGCAAAAAATAGGGTCGGGAAAAGCGGTTGTAATCATCCCGGAAATTTATGGAATCAACCAATATATCAAAGACTGGGCAGATTTTTTCAAACATCAGGGTTATGATTCTTTCTGTGTGGATCTGAGCGGTCGAGACCATGTTTATGGATATTCTGAAACTAATGAGGCTTATAGTGAATTTATGACAGAAATTGGCTTTGACCGATATAAAGAGATCGTCGTCTATATTAAGGAACTAAAGAGGCATTACAAAAAAATCATCATTTTTGGATCAAGTGTCGGAGCCACCATCGCCTGGCGATTGACCGAGAGCCAATGTTGTGATGGGATGATCGGCTATTATGGATCACGAATCCGGGACTATCTGGAGGTCAACCCGATTTGTCCCTGCCTGCTGGTATTTCCGGAGCAGGAGAAATCCTTTGAGGTGCCGGCGATTATCCCAAAACTTAAACAAAATGGGACGGTTGTGACCCATATTTTGCCTGGTGAACACGGCTTTGCCGATCCTTATGGTAAAGATTTTAATGAGCAGTCAGGAAAAAAAGGGCTGGATATGGTAAAATGCTTTTTACGAAAAATCGCATACCGATAAATGTTTTGAGAAAAGAGGCTAAATCATGAACGAGATCGAAATTTTACAGGAAATGACTGATAAAGCTGAGAATATTGTTTTCTTCGGCGGAGCAGGGGTATCCACCGAAAGTGGCATCCCAGATTTCAGGAGCGTTGATGGGCTGTACAACCAGACCTATCAATATCCGCCGGAAACGATTCTTTCCCATGAATTTTTTATGAATAATACCGAAGAATTCTATCATTTTTACCGTAATAAAATGCTGTACCTGGAAGCTAAACCAAATGACGCCCATATAAAATTGGCAGAATTGGAAGCTCAGGGGAAATTGAAGGCGGTGATTACCCAGAATATTGATGGTCTTCATCAACAGGCGGGCAGTAAAAGGGTGCTAGAGCTTCATGGATCGGTCCATCGCAATTACTGTATGCAATGTCATCAGTTTTATCCGGTGCAGATGATTCAGGAAGGTCAGGGGGTGCCTAAATGTAGTTGTGGCGGAACGATCAAACCGGATGTGGTCTTGTATGGTGAAGGCTTGGATAATGACGTGATGAATCAGTCGTTATCGGCCATTACCAAAGCAGATGTTTTGATTATTGGCGGAACTTCGCTGGGGGTATATCCGGCAGCAGGACTCATCGATTATTATCGGGGCAGGAACCTGGTACTGGTGAATAAAACCTCAACCCCGATGGATTCCCGGGCAAATCTGATCATAAAGGGAAGCATTGGCGAAGTATTTAAACAATTGAAATGGAGCGAAAAATAAATAACTGCTATGGATAGTCAAACTGAACTGAGATACCGACAGAGCAATCGATTATTAAGATTACTGCTGGACAACCACACGGTTGAAGAGGTGGTGGAAACCATTAGTTATCTGATGGAAAAACCAGTCCTTTTTATAGATATAAACTTTTCTATTCGCGGCATGAGCCGGACTGATGAGATTACCGATCCCTCGTGGAATTTTGCCATTTCTAAAGGATTTTGCAGCCATGAGTTTATTTTTGAAATTGTCAATATTGAAGAGGTCAAACGTTTTCCCAAGGAACGGACGCCCTATGTGGTCGGTTTAGAAAGTGATTCAAAGGTATTAGTATCGCCGGTGATCATTCGGGGTAAATATGCCGGTGCCATGGTGATGTTTTTTGAAAATTCTGAAGTGACAAACCAACATTTAGAATTACTGCTGCTGGCTAATGAGGTGTTGACAGAAATTATTTTAAAGATTCCAATGTATAAATATATTCGCGGAAATATGAATGAGGGGATCCTGATGGATCTGATCGAAGGCCGAGACAAGGAAAATGCGGATTTTAAATCATGGGTCCTGGAATCAGAACTTAATACCAGCAATAATCTATGTGTACTGGTTTCAGAACAAGATGATGATAATCTCTATCAGGAGGTCATCAAAGATTCGTTACGAGATGACTTGTATCATGTTTTTCCGAAATCCCATGCAATTTTTTATGGCAATCAAATGGTTGTTCTATGTACGGATCTGGAAAAGGCAAAAACAGATAAGGGAATCAGTCGGTTGAAGAGTTTTATCGAAAAACACGCCTTGCGAGTCGGGATGAGTGATTTTTTTCAGGGGATTGAGAATTTTCAAAGCTATTATTTTCAAGCAGGAGCAGCCATTCGCATTGGTGCAACGATCCATGATCAAAAACGATTTTTTTATTATGGGGATTACAAATTTTTTCATTTACTTGAGAAGGTAACCGGAGATGATGGAAATAAACTCAGGGATTTTGTTCAGAGCGGTTTGCTGACGCTTGAAAAATATGACCGACAGCATCAATCGGAACTGTTTTATACGTTAAACATGCTCATCGAAAAGGGGTGTAATTATAAAGAAACCTGCGAAGCCCTTCATATTCATCGCAACACCCTTAGTTATCGAATCGAGCGGATCAAGGTCCTGACCCAGCTGGACCTTACCGCGCCGCAGGTTCAGTTTGATCTGGCGTATTCGTTTCGGATTTTAGAATTTTTGAAACATCAATAAACTTGTACACCGAAGCTGGCATGATATTGCTTTAACAGTTGAAAAGGCCAGTTATTATCGGAGCAGCTACAGTCTGTGCAGGACGCACAGATTCACAACGACATTTTGTTAATTAGGGCTGATGTTTTTTTCTGAAAAATAGCGTATGCTAACAGATAGGGATTGTGACCCCTTACTTGGATGCTGCAAAGTCCATACCAGACCCCTTAATCTAAGAGAGCTCAGGCTCTTTTTTTTTATTCTTGAAGAAACTAGTGATGTTCAATTGATTCGAGGGTCAGTATTTCATTGCTAGATAGAATCGAAAGATCATTGTGAATGATGCACAAATGATAATGAATATTTTGGCAATGGCGACCATAGTAAAATTTTGACCTTCTTGTTAAACTGATCTTGTAAACATTATCAGAGCCACTCGATAAACATTAATGTGTTTACGATAATCTGAATACGATTAAAAGGAGAAAAGAAATGGACTTAACATTATTAATTGCTGCTTTTGGCGGCGGGTTGTTTGCAGCCGCCATCGGCGGTGTGCCATCATTTATTTT
>PGZS01000001.1 GCA_002841435.1 Firmicutes bacterium HGW-Firmicutes-3
CTTGCCCATCTTTGGCAATCCCACAAGATAGACCTGTTGTCCCCTCATAGGCAATTTGTCGCGTATGGCTTTTTTCTCAACTTCACCAATAACCGTTACGCCGATGCCTGTCATACTGGTTTCTATGTTATCTTCTGTGGAGCCCGTCAAGCACCCTTCATCCACACCGATTTCCTTCAGCGCCTTTTTTATACCAATAATTATGGCCTTACCAGACGGGTTCATTTCAACGGATAAAGTGTTAACCACACTTATAGGTGTCCCACGAATACTGAGCAACTCAATTAGAGGCACTGCAGCGGCATAATACCCTGCTACTTCATTGCTAACACGAATGAGATCGTTAGGTTTTTCGCCTATACTACCTGAGACATCACAGGCGATAGCTATAAAATTCTTGTCATCCTTATCTATGAGCTGAATATCTCTATAATTCATCATTTAACTCAATTCACACCCTTATTTTGTTTTTTTCTTTGATGATGCCGTATACGGTATCCGCTACAATGATGTTAATCATTGCACCTATCAGTAGTGGTAAAATTAGGGTTGAAAACATGATCATGCCTGAAAAAGGCATACCCAGTATCTTAGCAAATATTGAAATAAGGGCGAGTGACACCGGTCCATTCATAATAATACCCAGACCCATGGCCAAATACCTATTGTGATTCTGACGTACCTTACCATAAATAAAACAACTCACAAACATCATGATTGCAATAAGCAGATGAAGGGGTAAGGAAAATGGAAATCCTGTAAACATTGCTACCAGTATATGGGCAATGAGTCCCACTAAACCGCCTAGTAAAGGACCAATCATTGCTGCTGTTAAAAAAGCCGGCAGGGCATCAAAAGCAATACTACCATAAATCGGAAACTGTGCCAGTACCGCAGCCATAGCGATCATAAGCCCTGTTGTTACCAAATCCTTCGTTGTAATTTTCATAAATATTCTCCTTTTCTCTTATGGGTTCAATATATTTTTGATGATGGATGGTTTACCTTCATTTGTATGAATCTCAATGATTGAACAATTACCTATTTCCAAATGCCATGATAGCCCGGACTTGTTGTCAAGTAAATATTCAATTGCTGTACGAATGACACCCCCATGACTAACAACCAGCCAGTCCATCTCTGATTGTCTGTATTGGTTGACAAAGCCTTCAACACGATTCTTAAAAACATCAAAACTCTCACCTTCCGGAAATAAAGTCGTCTCAAAGCTTTCAACAAATGCCTGATGAATACCCGGATGCTTAAGCTTCGCTTCCTCCTCTGTCAAACCTTCAAAAATGCCAAAATTCATTTCTTCCAATTCTTCATGAACAATCAATTCCTTACTCATTTTTGAGGCCACTGCACTAGCTAGTTCATATGCCCTTCCAAGGGGACTGGTCAAGATCTTATCAAATCTAAACCGTTCTACATAATTCAAGGCTTCATCAAATTGTTGCTGCCCCCTTTTTGTATAAGGATAATCTGTTTTTCCATATATAAGATTTTTCTCATTTGCTGTTGTTTCAGGATGTCGTAGAAATATAAAACGCATCGCTTAACCTCCAATCAGAATGATGGATAATAACCAAGTAACTTGCGAACTTTCAATCACTGCACCAATCACATCACCTGTGATGCCACCTATTTGTTTGGTTGTCCATCTAAGTAATAAAACCGTTACAAGAAGCGTCGCAAAAACGGGCTTAATAAGAGCGGGTTGCCAAATATATATACCTGTCACTAATATAAAAAACATAATAAAACCATGCCATGGTCTACCATACCCAATTAGAACCTTGCCCATACCTTCTTTTTTTGCGTATGTTCCAAAACCTATCACCCATACGCCCATTGTTCTGCCTACCACCGGAGCTAATAAAACGGCCTGCCAACTGGTGTTTTGCAACCCAATATACATACCAATAAAATACAGACACAGACCAATAACACCAAAACTACCGATACTACTGTCGCCCATAATTTCAAGTATCCTATCCTTGGTTCTTCCACTGAAAATACCATCCATATAGTCCGCTAAACCATCTAAGTGAAGACCGCCCACTATAACAAGGTATATAAGTATGATTACAAAAGCTTTTACTTGAGGTATCTGGTCTTTCAAGATCCACATAGCACCTGCCATAGCCATTCCAATAAAAATACCAATAATAGGCATGGCATATAGGCCTTTTGCAAATGTCTGTTCATCATATTCTAACTTGGTAAAGTAAGGTATTCTTGTGATATACGTTAACATCATAACAAAGGATTTCATCATTGGCCCTCACAGTTTTATATACTATGTTTCAGTGTCATCGGCAAACCTGATACAATAAAATATACTTCATCTGCTCTATTTGCTATATACTGATTCATTCTACCTGCAATATCTCTAAAAATACTACCCAGTCGATAAGGTGGTACGATGCCAAGACCCACTTCATTAGTCACGAGTACCAAGTTCTGTCCGGTTACTGTCACCATATCCAATAAAACGGCTAACTCCTTTTTCACCTGTACTTCAACTTTGTCCATAACCTCTTGACTATCTTTGTCGTAATCAACCGGTTCATCTAACATAATGCTCGTTACTGCCGTAGTAACACAGTCAAAAATCAATGTATCACAAGCCAAGAACTCTTCATCTTTTATTAATACATCAAAAGCTTTATATCTCTCAAAAGTAGGCCAATCTTTCGGCCTTGAAGCTTTATGGTGCAAAATACGCTTTGCCATATCCTCATCAGTAATGACAGCCGTCGCCATGTATCCAATCTTTTTTCCTATTTCAAGAACTTTTTTTTCTGCAAATCCTGATTTCCCACTTCGCGCCCCACCTGTTACCATAATAATCTTACCCATGAGCTTCCTCCTCATAACGTATTAGAGCCCTGATTAATCGGTCATTGCTAAGGGCATCTTTAAGACCAATTCTTATAAAATCGTCTCCCATACCCACAAAATCCTCGCAAGTCCGAATAGCCATGGGTGATACTTGTCCAAGCAACCATTGGTTTAAAACATAAGCGGATACATTTGACAACCTACAGCATATAAAGTTAGTATGACTTTTCATAGGCTTAGTAAAAGATAAATTTGTCAAAGCTTCTTCCATCTTACTCTTTTCTGCTTCATACCATTCTTGTGTCGCCTTGACAAGTGTTCTATCCTCCATTAGCCGAGGTATGACTTCAAGTGCCAAACCATTGACCGACCATGGTACCTGTTCCACTTTCATGGCTATAATCACCGACTTGGTAGCCATTAAATAACCACATCGTAGTCCGGGAACACCATAATATTTTGTTAAAGACATAAGCACGATTAAGTTCCAGCATTTTTCATCAAAATAGGTTGGTAAACTTTCAAATTGTCTAAAGGATGCGTCTAAAAGCACAAAACCTTTATGTGAAGCTTGTATTTTAATAATTTGCTCAATGAATGCTTCACTATAAACGCCACCTGTCGGATTATTCGGGTTACATAATATGACCATATCACCCTTAATTTTTCTAATCTGATGTAGGAGTTTCTCTTCTATATTCTCCTTTTGTTCTGTTAGATCTAGATTTAGTGAAAGGACATGGCTACCTACAATTTCAAAGGCGCGTCTATACTCTGTAAAAGTAGGTTCAATTATAAGCACCGTCTGAGGCTTTAACGCTCTTGCACAAGTATAAAGGCAATCACTGGCACCGTTGCCTACGATGATATGGTCAACCGAAATATTTTCTATCTCTGCTATTTTCTCTACTAGGCCGTCACCCTGAATATCCGGATATCGACCAATCTCATCCACTGCCCTCTCAATATAAGGCATGAGTAAAGCTTGGGTAACACAAGGATTCACATTAACACTAAAATCCAATATACCTTTTGCATAACCACCATGTTTTAACATTTTGTCTCCTAACTTATTAACAGCAATAAACCGCCACTTAATACCACCATCATCATCTCTGCAACGTACATATTTTTAATGGTACTTTCTATATCATGTATCTCCGGGATCCTAATCGGATCACCAATCGTAGGTTTTTCAAGGACTTGAGAAAAATAGGTATGTGTCCCACCAAGGCTGATACCCAGAAGACCCGCAATCACGGACTCCGGATGCCCGGCATTGGGACTTTTGTGTTTTCTGCAATCTCTTTTCCATATTTTCAGACCATTTTGAACATCCAGTCTAAGAAAAATACCTGATAGTAACATCAGTAGACTCCCAAGTCTTGCCGGTACTAGATTGAACACGTCATCCATTTTTGCTGAGACATAACCAATCTGTGTATACGGCTCTTGTATATACCCAACCATTGAGTCCAAAGTATTAATTGTTTTATATAAGAATACCATTTGTACTGGGCAATCTAAAATTAAACCTATGACCATATAAAAAAGTGGCGCAATAACACCGTCAATGGTATTTTCTGCTGTTGTTTCTACAGCACCTTTAATAATCGACTCATGGGATAATGTTTGCGTATCTCTACCAACTAGGTAGGAAAGGGCTATACGACTTTCTTCAATTGTACCGTTTTTTAGGGCATCTGCCACTTTCATCACTTCTTTTTTCAAACACGTAGCAGCAAGGGCTGATGATAAAAAATATATAATAACGATGCCTTCAACGACCTTACCCCCGATGCCGGATATACCTATTATAAATGTCAAGGTACCTAATGTAATAAATAGGGTTACTATGAAAAGAATAACCCCCCCAAACTTCGTTGCCAATCCATACTTTCTCAGTTGTTTTTCAAGCCATGTGATTAATTTTCCAATATATATAATTGGGTGTGGCCAATTCGGTGGATCACCTATCAAGTAATCCAAACAAGTAACCGTTAACAATACATATAGTAGATTCATATTATACCAACAATCGCCTTGATTTTATCCATATCCAGATTTTGTTTAACCAGTTTTGCTAAATGATCATAGGCTTCTTCTTTTAACCCTGCAAAGTTCATAATATCTTGTTGTTCCATAACTTTCTTAGTTCTTATAGCCGTTAGCAAACCGTGTCTAAAGCTATCCATGTCAAAAAGGCCATGTAAATAGGTGCCATAAACTGTGCCTTCCCTGTTCATGCAACCATCTAGTCGGTCGTTTAGCTTTAGAAAAGGTCGCATGTTTTTTGAGTAAGTTGATACCCCCATATGTATTTCATAGCCTTTTACCTTATGATTTTTACCCTGTAATCCTGTTGGGCAATTAAGAACTTCACCTTCCGACTGGACAGTTGTTTTGTTTGGCATCATAGTTGTTGTCATCTCAAGCAGTCCAATACCATCTATGTAGTCCCTATTTGTTTCCACATGTAACGGGTCTTTGATTTCTTGTCCCAGCATTTGATAGCCACCACATATACCTATGATGGTCTTACCTTGACCATGAGCCTCTTTAATCCACTGATCCATTTTTAGACTCTTAATATAATCAAGGTCTTTTATGGTACTTTTACTTCCGGGCAAAATAATCAGATCCGATTTTTCAAAATCCTCTTGCGTTGAAATATATTGTACGCCTACGTCCGGTTCCAATTCAAAAGGTGTAAAATCTGTAAAATTCGACAAATAAGGTAATCGTACAACACCAATCTGTATTGGAGATGTATTTCTACTTAAAAAACGCTCCGTCACACTGTCCTCATCATCCACATTAATAGTTTCAAATGGTATCACGCCAAGACAGGGAATCGGCAAGCGTTCATAAAACATTTCTATACCCGGTTCTAAAAGCGTTACATCGCCTCTAAACTTATTGATGATATAGCCTTTTATCCTTTTTTGTTCTGATAGTGACAACAGCATATAAGTTCCGTATATTGAGGCAAAAACACCGCCTTTGTCAATATCTCCTATCAAGATAACAGGTGTATCAATCTCCTCAGCCAAGCCCATATTTACAATATCATTTTTTCTAAGGTTGATTTCAGCTGGACTACCGGCACCTTCAACAACTATGATTTCATAAGCCTCGTCCAATATCTTATACGCTTTTTTCACTTCAGTCATTAGCTTTTCCTTATGACTGTAATAATCCGAGGCAGATAAGTTCATATAGACTTCACCATTAACAATGACCTGGCTTCCCATGTCACTGGTTGGTTTTAGTAATATAGGATTCATACTTACATGTGGTTCTATTCTAGCCGCCTCTGCTTGAACCACCTGTGCTCTACCCATTTCTTTACCTTCTTTTGTAACATAAGCATTTAGAGCCATGTTTTGTGATTTAAATGGGGCAACCTTGTAACCTTCATCATTTAATATGCGACAAAGTGCTGCTGTAATCACACTTTTCCCTACAGTTGACCCGGTCCCTTGAAACATGATATTCTTTGCCATCATACTCCTTCCAATGAGCACTTTTAAAGAAAGGTAAAATAAAAGTCCCATTATTTCCACGCGAAATTTGGAATCAACAAATCATACAGCAAGTATCCTGACTCAGACATCAACCCTCAACACATCTTCCCGACTTTCATCAGTGATTCGCCTTTATGGCCAGTGTTTCAGTAGTCATTACAGTAGCGGTGGCTGTGTCGGCTTTTACCGACTTCCATGCTGTATGATTTTATATATTCTTTGTCTAACTATACCTATGTCCTAATAAAAAGTCAATCCTGAATTCCTAATTAATTACTCTAGCCTAGGTTTTTTCATAAATTTTTCCGGATCTTGCATGAAGCCATACTTCTGATAAAGTCCATGAGCATCTCTCGTTGCCAAAATTCCCATTAAGCCTTCTATGGCCTTGTTTTCTTCAATACAATTCATCAATGCCTTGCCAAGACCTTTACCCCGATGGGCTTCATCAATGACAATATCTGCAACCCAATACATGGTTGCATAGTCCGTAACGACTCTACCAAAGCCTACCATTTCACCTTCTAAATAAACGCCGTAGCATATAGAGTTAGCCACACTTTTTTCTATGACTTGAACCGAACGATCTTTGGCCCAGTATGTACCTTTTAATAAGCCATGAATGATATTCAATTGAAGCTTCTTCTTGTCATCACTAATCTCATATTCATTAACAAATATATTCACAATCCTACCTCCTTATAATACTTCATCTACTTCACCATTTTCTATAGCTCTCACTTTTTCACTATTTTTCATTTCATAAAGTACAATCGAAAGCGTCAACCATATACCTAGTGCAATAATTGTACCATAAAATCCTGAATTTTCCCCTACTTTATACGTATAAAAATATTGGTCATGAGATATACCGTTGAAGGTCATATGTAAAGTACCAAAATCTTTTTGCTGATCAATAACCGATTTAGCCCGAATGGCTATGGCACTTAAAAATGTTACATTTAGAAAGATATAGTTTAGACCTATTACAACCAAGTTCACAATCGCCAGATTTCTGATTATAGCCATACCAGTAAATGCTTTATACAAGAAAGCCACACAGCAGGCAGCAAGGCTAGATGCCAATAATACAGCCATGGCTAGCATAATATACATATGTATAGCGGATAGTATTGAAGTAGATAGAACACCATCTGATTTCTTAATCATTTTATGTTCATTCATTGCAGATCCACTATAATTAAACAGGTCATATCCTGAAAATTCAATGTAAGATTCATTCTCTGTTTCTTGAAAATATTTCTGAGTATATGAATTGTTGACAAACCCGTAGTCAACAGTCGTACCGGATATGGTAAACCAATTTGTAAACAAGGATAATATAAATAGAATAATCGATACAAAAATCATATACCGAATCCCTTGAATCCATCTATCTCCTGTATTTAATCTCTTAACTTTTCTAAAGCTATTTTTCTTTCCCAGGTCACCACCATCGACTTCTATATCTTCTGAAGACCCCATAATATCTTCTTCTATAAGGCTGTTGATAATTAAATCCACATCCTCCATATTAGGCTTACTGTGCCCACAAACATGGCAAACCTCTGCCTTATCTTTAAGTTCTGCTTTACACTGAGAACACAACACACCATCACCTACCCTCTACTAATAGCCATTAGCACAAGATTAATTATAACATAAAAAATGGTATAGAAAACAGTAAGTATACATTCTTCTAACCTTTCCTTTGATTGGACTAGATAAAAATAAACACTTACTGCTAAATTGAGTTTTATGGCAGGGTTTTATGGCAGGGTTTTCATAGGACCTATATAACTAAGCCATTCTTTTATCTGGTCTCCAACATCTGACTAACCTCATATTGCCTACTGCTAATATCTTTTTGCATCGCCAAAGCTTCTTCAATATCAAAATCAACATAAGTATTGTTCTTAAAGCCTACAACACGGTTGCTTTCACCTTTACATATCAAATCAACAGCATAAGCACCCATCATGGATGCATGCATGCGATCTAAGGCAGTTGGGCTACCACCCCTTTGTAAATGACCTAGAATCGTTGCTCTGGTTTCAATGCCCGTAGCCGCCTCAATCCTTTTAGCCAAATCATCCGAACCACCAACACCCTCTGACATAATAATCAGATTATGACGCTTACCTCTTTTACGGTTCATCAATATCTTTTCAATCAGTTCTTCTTCTTTAATGTTCTCAACTTCCGGTAGAAATACATATTCCGCACCATTTACAATACCACACCACAAAGCAATATAGCCGGCATCACGGCCCATGACTTCTACAACAGAACAACGCTCATGGGAGGTTGATGTATCTCTAAGACGATCAATGGCTTCCATAGCTGTATTAACAGCCGTATCAAAACCGATGGTATAATCCGTACAATCAATATCAAGATCAATGGTACCCGGAATCCCTATGGTATTAATACCCAGATTTGCCAACTTACCTGCACCTTTGAAAGAACCGTCACCACCAATAACAACCAACCCGTCGATGCCAAAAACCTTACACATATCAGCACCTTTTTGTTGGACTTCCGGTTGCAAAAACTCAATGCAACGCGCTGTATATAACATAGTACCACCTCTTTGGATGGTATCTGAAACACTTCTTGCATCCATTTCAAATATATCGCCATTAATGAGCCCTTGATAGCCTTTTCGAATACCCATAACTCTTTTTCCACGTGCTAATGCTGTTCGAACAACAGCTCTTATTGCTGCGTTCATACCCGGTGCATCACCACCACTTGTTAACACACCAATGGTTTTAATCTCTTTAGACATCTTCTTACCTCCACATTTTCATTGAGCTCTTAGCACATTTGTAAATTCACTCAACTATGCCTCACTTGGTTTCTCATTTTCTCACGCTATATTGTATACCACATTCTTTAGAATTTCAATAGACTTTTCACAACTTTGACATTATCCTTATCCATCAAGGCTTCCAGTTTTTCAATCAAACCGGGCCCAATGGTAACCAGGTAATTGCCACCAAAGTCATTTTTTCGTTTGGTGTCTTTAAGATAGGCTATAACCGGTGACTGTCCCTGCTCCACTTTTAGCAAAGGCGTTATTTCTTTAATGACAGACTGGTAATGCTCTAAGTTGTCAAACTGAATATAGAGGACTTCTTTTAAAACATCTTCAAGACGCCTAATCGTTTGACAGACAATCTTACCATCTTGATCCTCTTGAGTGGAAACCCTACCTTTCACAATAACGACTTCATCTTCATTTAAATAATGTCGATTGGCCTCATAATCATTTGGAAATACAACAACTTCAACGGTTCCAAACAAGTCTTCCACGCTTAAAAATGCCATTGTTTGGTTGTTTCTCGTGGTCTTAACTACTTTGTTACTGATGATTCCACCATACTTTACCAAAGTACCATCGGTCACTTTGAAGGTTCCATCCACCAAAGGTTGAAAATCCAAGCTCTTATTGGTCAGTACCCTATTTAACACGTCTGCATAATCTTCAAGAGGATGCCCTGACAAATAAATACCCATGACCTCTTTTTCATAGGTTAACAATTGTTCTTTAGAGAATTCGCCAACTACTTCAAAACGATCGGCTTTGTTTTCCTGCATTTCTTCTGTAAGATCAAAAAGATTGATCTGACCGTTAATCGTTGCTTTCTTTTCATGGTTGATGGCTTCAAGTACAAATTTGTAATTATGAATATATTGTTTTCTTGTGCCGCCAAGAGATGTAAAAGCACCGGCATATATAAGGTTCTCCATCATACGTTTGTTAAGGTCTTTAGCATCCATACGGGTACAAAAATCCGTCAAAGATACAAAGGGACCATGAGCTTCTCTCTCAGCAACCAAATGGTCAATTACGCCTCTTCCCACGTTCTTCACAGCCGCTAAGCCAAATCGAATCTTACCCCCCGATACTGAAAAGTTGTAATAGCCTTCGTTAATGTCCGGCGGAAGTACATCAATTCCCATAGCTTTTAGACTGTAAATATATTCTGCTACTTTACCCCCACCAAACATAACGGAAGTTAATAAAGCCGCCATGAATTCCACAGGATAATAGGCTTTAAGCCAAGCGGTTTGATAAGCAATAATCGCATAGGCCGCTGCATGTGATTTATTAAAGGCGTATTTTGCAAAATCTGTCATTTTATCAAATATTCTGTTCGCTGCAGATGCATCTATGCCGTTGTTCACACAACCCAATACGCCTTCTTCTTTATTCCCATATATAAAGTTTGCCCGCTCCTTTAGCATCACATCTTCTTTTTTCTTAGACATAGCACGACGTACTAAGTCACTTCGTCCTAAAGTATAGCCCGCCAGATCTCTAACAATCTGCATAACCTGTTCTTGATAGACAATGACACCATAAGTCGGCTTAAGAATCGGTTCAAGCTGGGGGCAATCATAAGTGATGTCTTTTGCATGACGGCTACCTTGAATATAAGCCGGGATAAATTCCATTGGTCCCGGTCTGTACAATGATATCCCCGCAATAATATCCTCAAGACTTTGTGGTTTTAAGTCTTTCATAAAGTTTTTCATGCCGTCACTTTCAAGTTGAAATACACCTTCTGTCTTAGCCGTCCCAATGAGTTCAAACACCTTAGGGTCATTGTCATCAATAAGGTTCATATCCAGTTGGATACCTTGGGATTTTTTAACATTTAGAATGGCATCTTGAATAACCGTTAATGTACGAAGACCTAAAAAATCCATCTTTAACAATCCCAATCGTTCTAGGGTATTCATGGTAAACTGAGTCGTAACCGCATCATCATTGGTATTTAGTGGTACATATTCATTGACGGCACGATCGCAAATAACCACACCGGCCGCATGAGTCGAACTGTGTCTTGTTAATCCTTCTAGGCGTTTTGACATATCAATCAAATACTTAACTTGTTCATCTTCATCATAAAGATTTTGAAGTTCTTTGTTCATCGTTAGAGCTTTTTTTATCGTGATTTTTAGTTCTTGGGGAATCATTTTGGCAACCTTATCCACTTCATTATAAGGCATATCAAGGGCGCGACCTACATCTCTAATAGCAGCTCTTGCAGCCATTGTTCCAAAAGTGATAATCTGAGCAACCTTGTCTTCACCATATTTTTTGACAACATAATCAATCACTTCTTGTCTACGTTCATAACAAAAATCTATATCAATATCCGGCATACTTATTCGTTCCGGATTCAAAAATCGTTCAAACAACAAGTTGTATTTCAACGGGTCAATATCTGTAATTTTCAAACAATAGGAAACCAAACTACCTGCAGCGGAGCCACGACCCGGACCCACCATAATGTGATGGTCTCGTGCAAACTTGATAAAATCCCACGTAATGAGAAAATAGTCAATAAAACCCATCTCTTCAATGACCTTTAGCTCATAATTAAGTCGTTCTTCATGTGCCTCTGTTATATTTACATAACGTTCCTTAAGACCTTCATAGCAGATATCCTTGATATATATACGTTTGTCTATACTTTCATCCAATTCATACTTAGGTAGTTTGTATTGTCCAAACTCAAAATCAACTTGGCATCGACTTGCAATTTCCACTGTATTTCTAAGCGCCTCCGGTGCATAAGAAAAAAGTACTGACATCTCCTCCGGTGACTTTAAATAAAACTGTCCTCCCGAATAACGCATACGGTCTTCATCTGTCACCTTTTTATTGGTTTGAATACACAGAAGAATATCATGGGCTTCCACATCCTCTTTATACGTATAATGCACGTCATTGGTTGCAACCAGTGGTATAGAGAGTTCTTCACTCATCTCAATCAACGCTTTATTGACAAGATGCTGTTCCTCGTAACCATGATCTTGTAACTCAAGGAAAAAGTTACCTTGTCCGAAGATTTTATTATAAGTCATAGCAACTTCTTTTGCTTGTATCTTATCGCCTCTAAGAATCTCGTTGGGGACATGGCCGCCTAGACAGGCACTGAGTCCAATAATACCTTTACTAAATCTTTCAAGTAAATCCAAATCAATTCTTGGTTTATAGTAAAAACCTTCTGTAAAGCCATCCGACACAAGACGCATCAGATTTTGATAACCTTCTTGATTTTCAGCCAACAGTACCAAATGATAGTAGGTATTATCAATGCCTGTTTCTTTATCTGTTCTTTTACGATTCGCCACATAGACTTCACACCCAATAATTGGTTTGATGCCTTGTTTAATGGCCTCGTCGTAAAAGTCAACAACACCATACATGACACCATGGTCTGTTATGGCTATGCTCTTCATACCCAAATCTTTAACCTGTCCAATAAGTTCATCAATCTTACTGGATCCATCTAACAGACTGTATTGGGTATGAACATGTAAATGGGCAAATTCTATTTTAGAATCTTTTGTCGTCATGTTTTTCCTCGATTCATTCAAGTGTTCTCTCTCTGTAGTAATGTCATTGTATTTAGATTCAATTCTAACATAAACTGCAGCAAATTGAAACTCAAGCCATCTTATCTCGAATGGTCATTTTCTCTTCAGCAACATCATTTATATAGTTCAAATAGCGACCGAGGGCATACATATAGTCTGCAAGTCGATTTAAATACTTCAAATCCGTAGGATAATCATCTCCCACATAGGCTCTAACAAATGCTCTCTCTCCACGTCTAATAATGCTTCTTATGAGTTGAGCAAAAGTAGCTGTTTGATGCCCACTATAGTAAAGAAATGTTGTCTGAGCCCCAAAAACACCGGTCATCCTGTCAATCTCTACCTCAAGAATTGACACATCTTCTTCTATAATAAGTTTTTGGGTAAAGCCATAGGTTATATCACTACCCATTCTAAAAAGGGCATATTGAATATCTCTTAGTATACCTTCTAATGTAGGGTGCTTTCCTTCCATCAAGGATCTTAGGTAACCTAAGGCCGCATTCGCTTCATCTATGGTCCCCTGCAACTCTAGTAGTGCTTCTGATTTCTTAATTGGTTCTCCATTTATATTACTGGTATAACCTTGATCTCCTTTTTTTGTATATATTTTCATTATAGCGCCTCCTTGTTAAGAATCATTATCATAGTTATATTATAGCATTCTCCCATAATAAAACAAATAAAAAAGCCAATCTATAACAGCATTGGCATTTAAATAATCTATGACTGGGTTGGAACTTCAACCTCATCTATATCAGGATCACCAAAGCTTGGCTCATCTTCTATCTCAATTTCTATCGAATCTTCTTGATCAACACGCTTGATCTCAAGTCCTGCATATTTAATGTTATAGTCAATGGTTAGGCGCTTCGATGTGGTGTCGTCCGGTCTATAATCCACCTGATTACTAACACCCGCCTTATCTGCAATACCATCTACTTTTACATTCCAATCCGTAGGCACGATAATCTCCACACCGGCAAATTCAGCATAAATTCTAAGAGATGCACTGTCTCCCACCATTTTTGCCTGACTCAGGTCAATCTCCACTCCAGCAAATATCGCTGCATAAGAGTCGCCTTCAAATGTTTCATACTTTTTCTCTGATCCGTTAAATGCTATAACTTGATCATAGGTTGCTTTAAGAACCTTGACCTTTGTCATGGTTTTATACGCTGCATAGCCACCACCGGCTATAGCTGCCAAACCTGCCACACCAATTATCTTACTCTTTTTCATAGAAATACCTCCGTTTCATTCAACTTCATTAATAATAGTTTCATAGTCGATAACCAAATTCCGACCTTTTTCTTTTGCTTTTCTAAGAGCCATTTCTAGAATCATGACCCAATCATCTACATCCATAGCAGCATCTCTATCTGCCACACCAAAAGAGCAGGTTAGATTACCTACTGTATCAAAAGTTGCACTTTCAATAGTTTTTCTTAGTTTTTGTGCCAGCCACTCTGCTTGTACGTTATTGGTTGTGGGCACAACCAATATAAAGGTTTCTCCATACCAACGTCCTAGTACATCTGTTGTTCGAATATTATTTTTAATAACTCCAGCCAATGTTTCAAGGATTTGATCACCTATTTCCCCACCATGCTCTTCAATAATTTCATGCCATCCATCAATTTCAAAAAGTATGAGAGATAAAGGTGAATGATACCGCTTCCCTCTTGACCATTCAATGTCTATAACACTTTGCATCTTCATCGGATTAAACACTTTTGTTAGTGCATCCATTTCTGACAATTGAGACATTTCCTCCATACGTAGCTCCATTTTACCAATAAGTGCCATATAATCGTTTAACAGATTTTTTGAAAAATCCTTAAGATTTTTTTTATGACCTTCATCTTTAAGATAATTTTTTAGTGCTTCATAACAATCATGGTCTCTCTGGGCATCATACCCATTTTTTTCAAGATACTCAATCGTCTTTTCCGGTAAATAACGCATTATATGCCACCTCTCACTTAATTATAGGATGTAATCACCATTGTGCCAAGTTCTACTCTCTAAAACCTTATGCTTCCATTTCTCTTTTATGAGCATACATTTTTTGATCCGCGAGCTTAATGAGTTCCTTATAATGTTTTTCATCTGTAGGACACTGAACAACACCATAACTATAGGAAACAAAAACCACATCTTCGCCAGCTTTAATGGGATCATTTGCCAACTTTTCATTTATTTTCTCAATCAAAGCATAAGCCTCATTCTTTGTCCAGTGTGGTAATAGAATATTAAACTCGTCGCCACCATATCGCCCAAATACACATTTTTCAGTCAATAGACTCGAAACGTTTTTAGTGAAATGTCGAATCAGCCGGTCTCCAATATCATGACCATAAGTATCGTTGACTTCTTTTAGATTGTTTAAGTCTGTAGCAATGAAAATATAATCTTTAATTGCCGGATCGCTATAAATCTTCTTATGCATTTCATAAAAGTAGCCTCTATTATAGATTTTGGTCATATCATCGTATCTAGACAAGTATATATTCTCATTCATAACTTGAGTATAACGAATCATTCTGCCCACCTCATAAGCAAATATCTCAAGAGTATCCACTTCTTTCTGAGTAAAAGCATCATACTTACAACTATCTACATTCAGCATACCAAAAACCTTACCATTTACCATAATAGGTGTACATACAGTTGACCTAATTGTATTCTTGTCATCCTTTATAATCTGATCTAAATGGGCTAATCTATTTTGCTTTTTGATATACGATACCGTATCCGGTATGATAACGGTCCGATTCATCTTACCTTCTGTCTCTTTATATAAGTAAGTATTTTTTAAGCTTAATCTCATCTTGTTCAGTTGTTCAAAGCTATAACCTTCATAGGCTTTGAACTGTACCAGATCAGGACTTGTCACATCCATGATTGTGCCTCGGTTAGCATAAGGTATCGCTCTAATGGCGGCCTTAAGAATCAATTCACAAGTCTCGTCTATGGAATGCTTTAACGATGTCTGGTGGAATAGATCATATAGAATATCCTTCAAAATAAGATCTTGCTTCAAATCCTTTGTTGCTTTCATAAATCTCACCGATAACAATATGTTAAAGATAATCATGAGTAATGCGTTAATGGCTATTGCTATTGATATTAACATAGTCCGGTCCTGAATATCATATAAGGTAACAAGAATAAAGGTAATTGCAACCGCTAAAATTGCAAGTATAAAGGTAGTAACAATTGCAATATACAATTCTATTGATCTTAGACGGCCCATCCGGTCACCTCACTTATTGATAGGGTTAAAGTGTCATGTAATGACATTTTACCATAGTTCTAAAAAAATATCATTATTTGTCATGGGTTATTTCCCACTTTCAACTTAATCTTTTTGTGTTTTAGTCCTTTCATATCTTCTGCATCCCTTAGCCCCATTGCCAGAAACGTTTAACCTTAATAGCCTTGGAGTTTGGCGCTTCTAAATCATACCCATTAAGGACTGCTTTTGGGTTGTGAACAAAAAGGAGGTCGGCATCTTCTTTTCCGGTTTTTTCAAGTACTACGTTATAAGCCTTCTTTATTGACGGTTTTCTTCTTGTTACGCCATGGGCATCGGTACTTATTAAGTGGACCCAACCTGCTCTTATCCATTTCAGTCCTATTTTTCTTGTTTTCCTTTTTAGCAATGCATTTGATGTCAACTGAATGTATATGTTTCTCTCAACAAGTTCTTTTATTTTATTTGGCTGGTTAATTAGCACCTCATAACGTTCAGCATGGGCTAGAATCACTTTATAGCCTTTTAATTGTAGTTGATGCAATAGCGCATCGTGAAATGGAAAATAGTGCCTAAAGGGTAATTCTACCAAGACATAGGGACCATCATTCAATGTATATGCCTTTTTCTCTAACAAATCCATAACATTGTCTTCACTTAAATAGATTTCATTACCCATATACAGTTTTAGATTCAACTTTTGTTTTGCCAGCTCATTTTTTAGCGCTTCATAAGCCTCCGGCACTTTTTCATTTATATATCCGGGCCTTTTGTAATGGGGTGTAACAATCATTTCCGTAATACCTTCGTCCATTGCCATTTTTGCCATTTCAACCGATTCTGACATCATTTTCGGACCGTCATCCACATTTGGAAGTATATGTATATGCGTATCAATCATTAACATAATCCTCAGGATACATACTTTGCCAACGCCATGCATCCCTACACATATCTTCTAAACTTCTTTTCGCTTCCCAGCCCAATAGTTCTTTTGCCTTGCTCACATCTGCGTAACATGTCCCAATATCACCGGGACGTCTATCCATAAAGGTATATGGAATCTTTACATCATTGGCCTTTTCAAAGGTCTTAATCACCTCTAAAACACTATGGCCTTTACCTGTTCCAAGGTTTATGGCTTCAATGCCTTGTTGCGTTGTTGTGTAAGCAAGCGCGCTCAAATGGCCCTTTGCCAGATCCACCACATGTATATAATCTCGAACACCTGTACCATCCGGTGTGTCATAGTCTTTCCCGAAAATGCCCAATTGCTTTCTTTTTCCAATACCGACTTGTGTAACATAAGGCATGAGGTTATTGGGTATACCACTTGGATCTTCACCTATAAGACCACTTTCGTGGGCCCCTATAGGATTAAAATAACGCAGTAATACAATCTGCCATGTCGGATCGGCTTGGTATATATCTTCTAAGATTTTCTCTATCATCCACTTTGTTGTACCATAAGGGTTGGTCGTACTAAGAGGTAAATCCTCAATAAGCGGCGATAGGTTACTTAATCCATATACCGTTGCTGATGAACTAAATACCAATTTCTTGACACCATATTGATTCATAAGCTTAAAAAGTATTAAAGAACCGGTTATATTATTATGATAATAGCTTAGAGGCAAGGCAACCGATTCTCCAACTGCCTTTAATCCGGCAAAATGAATGACCGCCTCTATATCATGCTTCTTAAAAACTGCTTCCATGCCTTTTTCATCCAGAAGATCCACTTCATAAAAAGTGACATCTTTACCTGTTATGCGCTTGACTCTATTTAGTGCTTCCGGTTTACTGTTGCTATAATTATCTACCACCACCACATCTATGGATGCTTCTAATAATTCAACTAGGGTATGACTACCAATATACCCTGCACCGCCTGTAACCAATACTGCCATTTCGCTACCTCCCTTTATACTCATCATTTATAACTGTATTATCTTACTGATAAATCAACCTAATGCCTTGGGCATCAAAATATTTACAATTTTCCTCATCCGGTTTCGTATCTGTTATCAAGCTCTCAAAGGCTTGCCATTGTTCTAACTTGGCAAAAGATGAAGTATTCATCTTAGAGCTTTCAATCAGCAAAACATTCATCTTGCCTTGCTCAATGATTAAACTGGTTGCCTTTAATTCTTCATAATCACTAAAGGTAATACCATCCGTTTTTGATATCCCTTCCGGTTCAACAAAAACGATATCAATGTTAAATTGTTTGATAAACTGTTCCATTTGACCGCCTGTTAGGATTTTGTTGTCATTATCCAGTATGCCGCCCGGTACATGTATTTTTATAAAAGGCTTTTCTGATGCAATCAAAGCATTGGTCAGAGAAGGTGTAATGAGATTGATTTTTAACTTAGGGTCCATGTTTTGAAGTAGAAGTGCTGAGAGTGTGCCATTACCGACGGCAATAGTATCACCGTCTTTAATATAACCATGGGCTTTACCAACAATCTTATTATAGCGGTCTTTTAATATGCTGTCCTCTATGATAATTTCTCGAATTACTTGATCTGGGCAATGTATTTTTGTCCTCATCAAATCTTTCAGCCTATTTTCATAGCTTCTTGAGCCTTCACCGGGATATTTAGCTGCAGGGTTTTTATTCATCCATTGTACCCTATTCTTATAAGCAACATCATTTGGAATATCACGTAAATAAGCACCACCATAAGTAACAACTAAGCGATCCTCTTCAGCCAACTGCTTTAAGTCTCTTCTAATTGTAGCTTCGCCTACACTATAGGCTTTTGCCAATTCTTTTACCTTGACAGCACCATTTTTTTTGATTTCTTTCATAATATCTTGGCGTCGTTCAATTTGATCCATAAGCCCTCCTAGATGTATATTTCATCTTTCATTATAACATTTTCTTTCTATCTTTCATAATCATTTTATCAGCATTTTAGGATGTTCGAAAGTTATTATAACATGTCAATTAGTAGTTGTTTTATAGCAATATTCTAAACTTCTCTTATATTAAATGCTTAATTCGACAATTATATATGCATTTACATATAATTTATATTGATATTATATATAAAAGATATTGACTTTTATATGATTTGTATATATTATTAATATTAATACATTATTTATTATCAATATGTATAGGAATGTTATATGAATTTATCGGTATAAGTTGATATTATTAAGAAGGGAGGGGAAAACATTCAACTTGCCTACCGATGAAAATAAAAGAACAAAGGAGATTATGATGACACTGTTACATTTATTAATTAGTTTTGGCGGCGGCGTATTTGCTGCTACCATAGGGGCTTTGTGCCGCTAATAAGAAAAAGCTTATGGGCGATGGCAATGGTACTGACATCGTAACACCTCTGTTTGGCTTAGGAGATCCAACGGTGTTGATAGTAGGCGGAATTTTTGGTACTTTGGGCTATACAATCAATTACTTACTTTCTTCTGTATTAGCACTTCAAACAGACACCATAGCACTCACCGTTATCATCTCAGGACTAATTGTCAGACTTATTTTTGGCAAGACAGGTCTTATCGGCGCTTTCGACGGCTCCAAAGGTGAAGCTAGACGTTACTTTCCAAGTGGTAAATTCTTTCTTTTCATGCTGATTCTGGCAGCCGGTCTTGGGTTAGTTGTCTCTAACATGGCCATTGCTTTGAATATTGCAGCTATTGGTTTTACCATCAGTGCCGCCTCACTGATTTTTGCAGAAATGGGTTTGCCTGTTCCCGGAACACATCACATCACCTTAATTGCAGGTCTAGCTGCTGTTTCATCCGGTGATCCATACATCGGTATGGCTTTTGGTATCTTGTCTATGATTGTTGGAGAAGTTTTTGCTCTCATCTTCAACAGCCACAATGATACCCACATTGACCCACCAGCCGGAGCGATATTCATTTGCACCTTTATCGTCCTCGCTATTTTCTAGTTCATTTATGCAGTGAATACTATCTCCCAAGATAAGAAGCACAAAAAAGAAAAGGCCCCAAACCTCAATGTCATTTAGTTAACGGCGAATAACCAGAAACAGAGATGGAAATATTAGATATTTTCTATCTCTGTTTTTTAATCATATTTTTAGCATGTTTCTTTCTATGACAAAAAGACAGATTGTCATCTGCCTAAATAAAACATATAATAATTTTGAATTATGCTATTCTATAGAGGAAACTTACTGTTTTCTGGATTTTGACTTTGCGAGGGTCTTTGCGTCCAGGTCTTACAGGCAATACGTTCCTCAGTATCAGCAATTCTATATCAGGTGGACTCAAGGCTCTTTTATTCTTTAGGTATTCTCTACAGATAAATATTGCCAACGTAAAGTTCACCTGATATATTTTTGCTTTTTTGTTTGTTTCACAATAGCTTTTGTTATTATTGATTCGCAAAAATTGTACAATACTAATCTTGCAAAAATTTCTTGTCTTTATGTAGTTAGTCTTTTTTGCATGGAAATTTGATAAGCCTACAGCATACTTTAATTCCCTAAAAGATGTTTCAATTCCCCATCTCAAGTGGTACAGTTCCTTAATTATATTAGGTGTAAACTCATTTCCATCTAGATTGGTGATGATTGTTTCATATGTGTTATCAGTAATTAAAAATCTTACTACTCGAAATAAAATAGGATAATCAATCTTGCTGCCAACAGGTACGTAATCAAACGTCTGACAAGTAGGCATAAATTTATAACCATTAGTTAATTTGACTTTCTTTTGACTTCTTGTTAAACGAAAAGAAATAATTTTATCAAATGCACCTTCTTCTGAGATATGCAATCCGGATAGAATCCCGTTACTACCTTTATCTTTAACGCGTATTATATATTTCCAACCCTTTTCTTCTGCGTGTGCAAAGATATTATAGTTCTCATACCCCCTGTCAGCAATTAGAATAACATTCTCATCAAATTTAGAACGGTCAATCATCTGTGCACATGCACGAAATTCATTTTTGTTTGCCCAATTTTGTATCGTTGCATCCACATAAATTCGGTTCATTACATCGTAGAAAGCGTTTAAATGTAATCGATTGACGCCACCTTCATATTGATTAGAATTGACATATGTCTCTGCATCATTTGGATTTGATGCAATTGTCAAATTACTTCCATCACAAGCTAATAGCCTATAACCATTGAATAATTTATTAGATTCCACTACAGATGTAAATTCATGAAATAAAAACTCGAAGGCTTCAGGTAAAACCTTGGCACGCTGCTGATTATAAGCAGATACCCCCGGAGCATCTTTTGAAAAATCAAAATAATCCAACAGTTCTTTATTCATTGAACGCCCAGTCATACCTAATGTAATTTTCATAAATGTCCCAAAATCAATTTTACGTTTTCTGGTAAAATCTTTTTCGGGATTCATAACAAAAAGTGACGAGATCTTTTCCATTTCCTCAATAATATTAAACAATAATTTTTTTGCAGTTGAAACAAAGTGCTCTTCCATGTGATAACCTCCTAAAATATAATTTATTCAAGAGGCTTCGCCACATTTTTTTGGAAAATTGTCAAGTTATTTATATATATTTTTGAAAAAAGAGCCTTGTGTTTTTAATAAACACAAGACGCTTCATGCTTTTCTTAACTAAATGACATTGCCCTAATGGGCTCCTAAGTGAATTAAAAGAAGGCTATTGTCTTTTTAACGTTATTATTTTTAAAAAAGTCATCCATATAGCTTAACAACTCATTAATCTGAGAAAAACGCTCACCTTCCATAAGAGTATATAGAAGATTTTCACAGTCATTTAGACTAAGGTTTAAAGCCTGTAATTCTTCATAGTTCTTACTGTTAAGTAATTCAAAAATCTTCAGTTCTTCATTTATTCCCATTCTAGCGTCTGGGATGCCGATATCTGAGGTTTCCATTTTTTCAAGAAACGCACCAACAGATAAATTATAAAAATACATAAAGCTACCTCCTAATTTGCTATAATATCAAGCATTTTCAACATGGCGGTAAATTTACTTACAGCTTTCATATCTATTAAGATTACTAATTTTGGGTTCCTGAAAAGAAATCCTTTGGAAGAATATTACCCATTAAATCATAATAGGTACGCTGAATTCTCTTCAAATACATCTTGCCACCAGTAACTTCTAAGGTAGCAATTACCATACGTCCAGAAAGCGTGTTCGAAAAGTCTTGGCGATATTTACAAGGTTCTATTCTTACTGATGTAGCAGGGTCTTCAAATACAAAAATATTCATATCTTTCCCAACCGGAATAACAATTTTACAATAAACAAAATACTCCTTCGGTTTTAGAATAAGACCCAAACTTTTTATAGATAAAAACATCATAATATAGGTTAATGCTTCTTGAGCAAAACGATTCATAACATCCGCTCTTGAGAAAATACTATCTTTAAATGGTTCCTGGTCCATTCTAGGATAAGCAGAATACAGATTTGCTTTCTTTTTATATAAACCCGTTTCTAGAAAAGAATTTCGTGACTTGATAGACTCAAGAGAACCTAAAAGCTTATGTTTTGATGCATCAAGCTTACTATACTTTTTAGCGAGGGTATACATACTAAAAGTAAGTACCCCACAAGTAAATTAATAAGTATAATAAAAATAACGGCACTTACCTCAACCATCACACAACCCCCTATGTAAATATACCAAATGATTTAGCAATGGATCTTAAAGTCATTTTGATTACAGAAAAACAAGATTCCTCATTAACGTCACTTTCTTCATACCAATCACAATCAATAACATCGGAAAACGGATTAATACTTATGTCATTATGGTTTTGCAAATTGATTTCATCAAAAAAATCACTGCCCTCCACTACATCACAATCGATAATATCTTTTAAATGTGTTTGCTAATATAAAAGCGTACACTATGCTCTCTCAGAGCGAAATATTCAATTGAGAAGGCTTTGGTTGAAGAACAGGTAACATTTAATGCTTTTTCAAGACAAAACATAAAAGATTTTATCAGTTGGTTAATAGAAAAGAAGTATGCTCCAAAAATCATTAACTTAAAGCTTACAGCTATAAGATCATTCTTAAAATACTGTAGCGAAGAAGACTTTGAATTAAGAGGAATCTATACAGAAGTATGCACAGTTAAAAAGCAAAAGGAAGAAAAACGTCCCATTGAGTATCTTCAGCCAAATGTTACGGCTGCTATTCTTTCAGCTTATGATACATACACCTCTAAGCATAGACGAAATAGGATGATGTTAATAATGCTTTATGATACTAGATCTCGGGTGCAGGAACTTGCTGATTTAAATCTTAGTTCACTTCATTTAGATACAACTAATCCATTTGTAACTTTGATTGGCAAAGGCAAGAAAAGTAGAAATGTTCCTTTATTAAAAAAGACGGTTCAACATTTAGAAGAGTATCTTAAAAAATATCATCCTATTGGAGAGGAAAACCCTTTGTTTTATAGCTTCCGCGATAGAAACCCTCATAGATTATCGACTGACAGTATCAGTTTAGTACTTAAAACAGCTGCTAAAAAAGCTAAAGAATCTTGTGCTGATGTTCCGAAAAGAGTTCATTGTCATATGATTAGAAAAACCAAGGCTATGGATTTATACAAGAATGGTGTGCCATTACCATTTATCATGCAATTACTTGGTCATGAAAGTATGTCTACGACATCTGGATTTTATGCATTTGCAACACTAGAAATGACGAGCGAAGCAATGAATAAGGCAGCACCATCAACAAATTTATCTTTAGAAAAGATTTGGAAAAAAGAAGAAATCAAAAAGATTCTTTATTCCCTAGACTAGGCAAAACACTATGCCGAAGGATCTGAACTAAAACAAGTATTTAAGGAGCTAAATACAAACTTCGGCATAGTATTTTCTTCGGTATAGTCACTATGCAAAATTATTTCACCATTACTAGGTTCATTTACGAATGAATATGCTTGTCGAATCGTTTCAATAACTATTGGCGTTTAGAATGTGTAGCATAAGCATAATCGAGTATTGCACCATCAAAAAGGTCCTTTAGTGCTGATAAATATATCGTCCCGTTTAAACCGCTCATCTGGGTAATATCAATGTTATTCTGACATCGGGATAACATTGATATCACCTATATTCGACTTAAGCAGGGGTTCATTTACCTGACAGCTATCATCGATTGGTATAGTCGCTGCATTGCAGCCTGGGATCTGGATGATACACTTGATACTACTTCAGCATTCAGCACTGAATGCTGTTAAAAAGGCCTTTAAAATAGCAAAACCAGAAATCATAAATTCTGATAAAGCTGACTGTTTACGAGTAAAAAACACACGGACTACCTCAAAGAACACAAGGTCAAAATCAGTATGGATGGTAAGAATCGATGGGCTGATAATATCATGATTGAAAGTTGATTTCGTACACTAAAGTATGAGGAAGTCTATTTGAATGACTATGCAAACATCCGTGATGCTAGGACGCGAATCTGAAAAATTATCACCACTTACAACTGGACGAGACATCATTCATAAATTGTTTATAAGACTCCTGCAAGTCTTTACTATAGAACTTATGCTAAAGTAGCATAACTACTATGAAACAGGTATCGAATTAGATTCATTAAGAATTTATGTTTTCGTGTCTTGACTATTAGACCACTATTTAATTCAATATATTTAAATATTTCCTTGCGAGCTTGTCCCCTTCTATATATCATGAAGAATACCTTTTCTCAATAATATAGAATTCTATTCAACTAATTTTTTTTACTTTAAGCTCTTAAAGCAAGTTCTAATGAACCCACCAGACCTGCATCCTGACCGTTTTTCGGGTATCTAATATATGTATCTAGATTTTCAAGAGCCTGATGCATAACATATCCATTCATATAACGTTTAAAAGCCTCCCTGATTTTTGGAAACATATGCTCCTGTTGAGAAACTCCACCACCAATCAGAATTATTTCTGGAGATAAAATCAAATTATAAGATACAAGTGCTTGCCCAATATAGTCAGCATTTAGTTCCCAAACTGAGTTATTCTCCGAAATGAGGGGACCCCTCTTGCCAATTCTTGCTTCGATAGCAGGTCCTGAAACAAGACCCTCGAAGCAGTTTCCGTGAGTCGGACAGATACCTTTGAAGGTATCATCTTTCTTCTGTTTTATAGTGATATGACCCATTTCAGGATGGGTCAAACCATATAGAGTCTCACCTTCTATGACAAAGCCAGCACCGATGCCAGTACCAATTGTTATGTATAGAACACTTCGTTTACCTATGCCATATCCATGCCTATATTCGCCAAGAGCAGCTGCATTGACATCTGTGTCTATTTTTACCGGTATTTCAAGCGCCTCATAAAAAGTTTTATAAAGATTGATACCACGCCATTTTATCTTCGGTGTATTTTGAATCATACCGTAATCAGGACTTTCGGGATGGATATCTATCGGACCGAATGTACCAATACCTAGCTTTTGAATCTTATACTTTTTGAAAAAGGCAATAGATTCCTCCAATGTCCTTTCCGGTTCCAATGTTGGTGTAGTCATCTTATCAATAATATTTAGATTTTCATCCGCTACTGCACAAACGAACTTAGTTCCTCCCGCTTCAATAGCACCTAGCAATTTTTTCATATTCGTGGTTCTCCAAACAAAGTATTTATATATATTATCATGCTAATATATATCGGCTGAATTCAAGAGCTTGACGCGCTCTATCATCAAGCGCTTGCTCCGATGCTCCGTCACTTAAATCACGCCATACTTTAATGTCAGTTCCAACTTTTCCACCCATTTTTTCAAATGGTTCCATTACAACAGCATTGTCATATCCAATATCATTAAGTGCTTCGTGAATTTCAGCCCAGGGTAAATGTCCTTTTCCAGGTACTTTTCGGTTTGACTCACCGATATGCATATGACCTAGATATTTTCCAGCTGTTCTTATAGCTCCGCCAATTGAATCTTCTTCTATATTCATGTGGAATGTGTCTAATAGCACTTTAACATTAGGTGCATCTACTTCTTGAACAAACTTTACTCCTTCTTCCGCAGTATTCAATAAATATGTCTCAAACCTATTCATAACTTCTATACAAAGAGTTATGCCCTTCTCTTCTGCAATTTTAGCAATTTCTCTTATCCCTTCGACCCCTCTATTCCAATCCCCAGTCTTATCGACATCAACATCATAGTTTACTGGCCAATAGGTATTTAATGCTCCCCCAATAAGATGCACATCCATCTTTTCAAGTTTATCAAACAACGTTTCATAGAATTCTATACCTTTTTTCCTAATACTAACATCTGTAGAAGACAGATTATGTTCTTTACTTGGGCCATGCCCAACGGTAAGTGTAATGCCATTTTCCCGAGCACAATTTTTAATCTCTTCTATTTGATCATCACTATAATCAACAATGGGTGTCGCTGCTATTTCGAGTATATCGTATCCAAGTTTTGCAACTTTCTTAATATAATATTTATAATCAGCTTGCCATTCTTTTTCCCAATAAGCATAATATATACCAAATTTCATTATCTACACTCCTATTCATTCATTAAATATATGTATTTTTAATAATTCGTTTATTGATTTCTTGCATTTTCACGTAAGTATTTGTTTCTCAAATTAGTTGCAAATCGTCGATAAATTATAATTAGTACAAGCAATACGCCCCACATAGTTAATGCAACAAACTGACTTATACCTAGTGCATTTATTCCGCTATTCAGTATTTGAAGGGTAAACAAAGCTAATATTACACCTCCAACTCTAACATAACCACCTTCAGGATTTGTTCCTCCAAGTACCGCTATAAGAACACTCAACAATACGTAGCTCGTTCCAAAACGTGCATTTGCAGAGTTTATTCTGGAAATCATAATAACAGAAGCGATTCCTGACATCAGACCACTAAGCATATATGTATATAGAATTGTTTTCTTAACATTTATACCAGAGTATTCTACTGCCTCAGCATTTGAACCAATCATAACTTGATATTTGCCAACAGGTGTTCGCTGTATAATAATCAATATTATTACAACAAATATAGCAAAAATAATGAATGGTAAAGGAATACCTAAGATAGAACCATTACCAATTTTCAAAAACATATTCGGCAACCCAGATATTCCTTTTCCTTTTGTTATGGAAAGGGAAAATCCTTCATATAAAATCATTGTACTTAACGTTGCCAAAACCGGACTTATTTTAATGTAGCCGACAAGAATACCATTTAGTAAACCTAATATCATAGCAATGACCAATCCGACAACGATTGCAATGACAACGATAAAAAATGTATATCCAGAGGTTGAGTTTTCTGCTACAGCTTTTGTCATAATCAAAGCCATAATAACACCAGAAAAGTTTGCTGTGCTAATTACTGAAAGATCAATACCACCAGTCATCATCGCGAGCATCATTGCCATAGAAAACAATCCAAGCTCTGGTATTTGAAATGCCATTGATCGTATGTTTGTAAATGAAAGAAATTCAAAAGAAGTTGCTACTGACATGAAGGATAGGATGACAACAAGCAATATTGGTAATAGAATTTGATCCAAATTCATCCCGGCGGTTCTTTTTAATTTATCATAATTGATTTTATGCTTCTTCAAAGTCAACGCCCCCCGCTTTCTTTTTGTCTAACCTGGTTCTAGTCGCAGTAGTTGCTACACTGGCTACCATTATCAAACCGATAAAAATTTGATGCCAGAATGTAGGAACTGCCATTACTGTCAGGCCATTTTTAAGAATAGCTACAAACAGTACACCTAAAACAGTTCCTCTTATGGATCCTGCTCCTCCAGATATACTTGCTCCACCTAGTACAACCGCGGTCAGTACATCAAATTCCTTACCTATCAATGCGTTAGGTGCTGCTGTCTGTGTGAGCATAGCATGTATGATTGCTGCAACCCCTGCTACAAGACCTAGAAATGCATGAACAAAAATGCGAGTACGGTTTACATTGATACCTTGTCTATCAGCTGCTATCGTGTTACCACCAACTGCATAGATTTTCCTACCAAGCATTGTATAACGAAGAATTACAAATCCAATTATACATACTAGAATCCATATAACGGTTACGGATGAAAGTCCGATGGTAACCCCATCATCGTTGAGAACTTTCAGTACTAATTTTCTTGGAAAACTTGTAAACCATTTTGGGAAACCATACAATTGATTTCCTCCTGAAATAAACTGAATTCCACCATAGTATGCATTCAAGGTTGCTATCGTAATAATTATTGCTGGTACTTTAAGCCAATTTATTAAAACGCCATTCAATGCTCCTAATAATCCTCCTACCACGATTGGTCCTAGTAAGATAACGGCAATAGGGATATTCTTGTCAGACAACAAAAGGGATGCCATGAGGAACTGGACAACTGTTGCTGTTGCTGTAAATGAGATGTCTATACCGTTAGTGATTAGTACAAATAGAAAACCTATTGAACATATCCCAATAAAAGTTGCCCCTCTTAGAATATCAAAGGTGTTCTCAAGTGAAAAAAAGCTAGGACTAATCAATGACATAACTAAAATCATTAGTATAATTATTATTGTTAGTATGTTTTCATTCTTTTTAAATATCTTCAGAGCAGAAAAATTCATGGTATTACTTCCTTTTCATTTAAAGTCATTAAGAGAGATTGTATTTTTCTAGAAGTTCGTCTTCTGTCAGTTCATCAGGTTTAAACTCACATAGAATTTTACCATCTCTCATAATTAAAATTCTATGGCAATTAGTCTGAACTTCTTGAATTTCGGAAGATATCATGATTATTGACATCCCCAAGTTTGCAAGCACCTTAATTAAAGTATGTATACTGTTTTTAGCAATTACATCAATACCTATTGTAGGTTCATCGAGTATTAAGATTTTCGGATTAACTTTCAGCCATTTAGCAAGGACTATTTTTTGCTGATTACCTCCTGACAAAGTCTTAACTGCAGCTTCAGGAAGTGACATTCTTATTTTTAATTCCTCTTTCATTTCATTTAACATTTCAAGTCTCTTGCCATCTTCAAGCAAACCAGCTTTATTGACATAAGATAACAAGGTTGTGATAGTGATATTATCAATTATTGGTTGATCCATAATCAGTCCATGATTCATTCTATCCTCTGGAACGTAACCAATTCCTGCGCTAATGGCCTCTCTATTTGAACGCCACTTGACTTCTTGTTTTTCAAAGATTATCTCGCCCGAATCTGGAGGATTCATTCCAAACAATGAAAGTGCAAGTTCCGTTCTTCCTGATCCAAGTAAACCTGTTATGCCTAAAATTTCACCCTTTTTCAATTCAAATGAAATGTCTTTATAATTTCTGGCTTTAGTTAGGTTCTTAACATTTAAGATTACATCTGCATCATCTTCCAATGGTTTAGGGTGATTTTTATCTTCTCTTGTATTTGTCATAAAGTATACCAATTTATCATGATCAAGTTCTTTTGGTGAATAGACTCCAATTTTCAGCCCATCCCTTAAGATGGTAACTTGTTCAGCAACTTCAAACACCTCATTTAGTTTATGACTTACAAAAAGTATAGAAATACCTTTTTCTTTTAAACGACTTATTACTCTAAAAAGAGAATTAACTTCACGTTTTGTCAAAGATGCAGTTGGTTCATCAAGGATTAATAATTTCAACTCCACAGTCAATGCTTTGGCAATTTCTACAAGTTGTTGCTGTGCGATTGACAACTCTTCAACTTTTTTATGTAGTTGGATATTAACTCCAATCTCGTCTAATGCTTTCCGTGCAATCTTGTCCATATTTTTCCAGTTAACAAATTTAGAATGTTTTTCTCTGTTGCTTCCAAATGCAATATTTTCAGCTACAGTGAGATTTGGAAATAATGAAAGATCTTGATATATTACCTGGATTCCTTTTTCCATGCTGATTTTTGAGTTTAAATGATTGCACAACTCCCCATCAATAATTATCTTTGAATCTGGTTCAGGTTTCTCGACTCCTGATAATATTTTTATTAGCGTTGACTTTCCACTACCATTCTGACCAACCAGACAATGAGCCTCACCGCGCCTGATTATAAAATCTACACCATTAAGGGCTTGTATGCCCGGATAAAGCTTGTTAATGTTTTTCATTTCAATGATATTTTTTGTAGGCATACAAACCTCTCCATTCATTTATTCTTATGTGGTTACATTCTTAGAATCCAAAAGAATCAATATTCTCAAGTGTTACTTCAGAGTCTGCGTGAAATGTGATAACTTTTCCATCAGCTACCGTTTCACCGTATATCGGTACTTCTGTTATACTTGAAATATCCATACCATTTTCACTTAGAGTTTTTACAACATAGCTTGTAACATAACCAATATTGTAGGGGCTACCAATAATTGCGCTTGTAATACTTCCATCTTCAATAAAAGGTTTTGCTTGACTAGGAACCGCTGTTCCTACAACTACAAATTTGCCAATAAGATTTTTCTCTTGAATAGCTGTAGCTGCGCCTATCGGTCCATTTGTACCAATATAGATCATACCACCTAGATCTTCATGTGCTTTGATCAGCTCTAGTGTTGTATCATGAGCTTGGCTTACATCTTCCGATCCTTCAACTCTACTTGTTACTTCATACATATCAGGATAATTTTCTTTTTGATATGCTATTGCTGCATCTGCACGAGCATTGTGATTTTCAACTGTCAATCCACCAACCATAATTGCATAGCCGCCCTTTTCTCCCATACCTTTTGCCAAAGCATCCATGTATTGTTGACCAACTCTGTCAATAAATAAGAATTCGATATCAGCATCTGCATTTTCTATTGAAGACGCTTCTTGTGATATAACCAATATACCGGCTGCTCTTGCTTTTTCAAGAACTGGTTCAAGCACTTGTGTGTCATTTGGTACTACAACAATAACATCAGGTTTTCTTGCAATGACGTCTTCTAATGCTTTTACTTGCTGTAAAGGATCGGCTTCAGCTGGTCCACTTACTGATATGTTTAACCCACCAAACTCTTTAGCATAATCCTTCATTCCTTTTTCCATCGCATTAAACCAAGGAATACCTGTAATTTTTGGCACAAACACAACTTCAAGAATTTTTTCTTCCGTTATTTTAGATGTTGATTCTTCCGTCTTCGTCGCTGTTTCTTCGTTACTTTCTGATTTGGATGTACATCCGGATAACCCTAAAATCAATCCTGTAACTAATGTAAAAACAAACCCCATAAATACTAATTTCTTCACTACATTTACCATTTTACTCCTCCTATTAAATTTATTTTGTAATTGTTATCAACTTAATAATAGCACTCACCGCATCTTTTGTCAATGTCTTTTACTAAAGATACGGCAATATGTTTTTAACATATTTGTTACTTAACCAACTATTATTAAAGAAAGTTAGTGTATAATTATTATAGGTAAAAGAAAAGCTTAAATATGAAAATATACTACAGATGAAATTGAACTACGAATACTGAATGGTAATGAAGGCAGTTAGATAAAAGATCCATATGAGGCAGATACAATATTTCAAGTAGATCGTTTTCATATACATCAAGATATTAAACATAAAATCAAAGATAAGCAAGCACAAAAGCAGACTACAGAATTGTTTGAGTCAGAAAAGCCAGAGGAAATGTTTGAGTATATACAGATGTATGCAGATAGCGTTGCAAGTAATTAAGAAAACGATAAACGAAATGAAAATGCAATGAGGCTATATCAATATTCAGATAATAACAGAGAAGGATTATCCCATATCAGAGCAGAGTTAGAAATCTTCCAGAACCTAAAGAAGGGCTTGTATGTAAAAATATGGGAGTTCAAGAAAATCAGAACTGTACTACAATTACCATGAGAATGAAAGGTAGACGGACGAGAGGATCTGAATCAAGTGCAAATAATATGGCGAAATTATTGTATAGCAAAGAAAATAAGCAGTTAGCTGAAACGATTGAAAGATATACAGACGGGTTAATATTTGCAATAAAAATGGAAGAAGTATTAACGATTTTAAGTGCTGCAAAGGCACCTAAAAAAGATGGTAAAGGTAATCCTCATATGTAGATGTTATTAATCATCACGTGCCATTAAGAGATACAATGCAGACAGCTTCAAGAAAAATATTCAAGAGAGTATTTTCATAAGAAGAAATATGTTGCTAAGGCTTATTTAAAGACCATAAAAAAATAATGATTTATAAGAGCTAAAAAGTCACAAAATCTAATATTAATTTTTTGAAATAAAATAGACTGGAACCTTTGCCTATGTGCCTATAAATAGTTGATATTAAATATTTGATAAAACATAATAAGCTATGTTATAATATGTTTAACAAAAGATGTACTCTTAAGTTTTGTCGGATTTTCATATTTATGTATTCAAATCAATTTTACCTTTTTTAACAATATTTATAAGTATATTAATCTAAATACCTTATCGTTAAGTTTTAATGGATTTATAATTTAAATAAGGTGAATTGAAATCCGAGATACCAGTTTATAAAATCAACTTCCAGTTCAGCATTTCCCTTGCAAGACTAAATTCTTATAAACTAAGTTACTACTAAAATACTGGAAGTAAGTATTGCAAATAGTTCTATAGCTGTAACTTACCATACCAAACAGATTGTTTTATGGTCCAATAGCTATTATGCTTTTTTTGAGGTTAATACCACTGAAAAAAAAGTGCACTCTAACCGGAAATCGAATTTAGCTTCCCTTTTCGCAAGATTAATTTTCACCCCTATACAGTTCGATATCGATTCCGAATGGCGTTTACTATTTTACTTTTTTAGCAACAGAGGTGTTAGATTAATCTCATTAGCGGGAATGAGCTTAATAATAAGCTTATCAAGAATTTCCACGCTATTTAGGAAGCTGAACATCTGGTGTGCGGACTGGTTATTCAGCTTTCTTCTGGTATATGAATTGATATGACTCATCATCAGGGAAGTATCATTCTGATTCAGTTCATCAAAGGATATTCCTTTTGGTAACACACGTCGCATCATTTCATGCGTCACCTCACACCCACCTTTTTGATCAGAGCGTTGTGGATTGCATTAAAACATACGGGTTCTGCGCTCATTATCCTTGTTAAACTCTATAACAAGAGGATTTGTAAATTTATTCCTTCTGTCTGCGAGGATGACTTGGAATAAATCAGTAAATGTATCATGACCTAAAAGTTCGTACATCCAATCAAATATTTCTGTTACTGTTCTGGACGTATTTGTGTCTCGGATAAAATGCTAACATAAGACTGCTGCCTCTAAAGTAGATAGTGAGAAGTACATTTTCACCTTTGCATTCTTCTATAGAATTCATTTCTACGATAGGGATATAAGGATTTACAGCAATGTAGGACTCGAACTCTTCATGGGTTCGCTCTATATGACATTGATTATCTACTATTACAGGTTTTTTGCGTGAGCGGGTACGGTATCTAAACTTCCTGGGAAGATCGATGTTGTCAACGGATAAAAGACCTGCATCAATGAATTATTGATAGTCTTTTCATCCAACATGATATTGTTAGAATTATTGACACAAATTATGTGTATCGATTGTCCTTGCTTAACCAATGGTGAGTTGATTCCATCGATACGTTTTAGTTCCGCCGGGGTAATAGCTATTCCTTGGTGGCTCTCAGGACGAATGGACTCGGATTTCTTTTGTGCATTATTAGCATTATAAAGATGACGTTCCAGCTTGCAGCGCATGCGGGAATCACAGCTGTTACAGACATAAGGTGGTTTATCCAGTTCTTTTCAAATCTCAGCAAATGAGTCTCCTTCTCTATAGGAGACTTCAATATGGACTCTTTCATCAAGAGTCAGATGTGCGTTTTTCGCCATGGTAATTTCTCCTTGGATTTATGCCATCCGGACTCTGTTTCTAAGCCATTAGTATATCAGACCAGAGCATTTGCAACAGAAAATTCTGGTAGTAACTTTTCAATAATAAGTTCCAGTTTTTGGCTGAATGAATTGGAATTTAACTTTTCAATTCAGCATAATTTACATAAAGGAAATAATATGAAAAAAAATACAACAGCTTTAGTACGGAAAGCGAACAAAGCATTAGTACTTACCACAATTAAAGATAATGAGCCTATAACACTTGAAGATGTTCTAAAAATCACAAATTTAAGTCGTCCCACTGCCCATACTATTATTAAAGAACTTATGGATGATAAATTAGTTTACAAACATGGTTACGCTGAATCATCTGGTGGTAGAATGCCAATCCTCTACTGTTTTAATGCAACAGCTCACTATGCAATAGGTGTTGATTTCGAGTTTCCCCCTGTTAGACTTATTATTTCCGATTTAAAAGGAAAACTTATACATTCAAAAGGATGGGTCTTTAGTAGAAACGTTTCAAAAGAGAAAGTTATAGATGATTTGTTACATGGCATTGAAGAAATAATTATTGATTCAGGTATTTCAAAAGAAAAATTCATAGGTATCGGCGTCGGGTTACCTGGTATTATCGATTATGAAAAAGGTTTATCAAAAAATATCGAAAGAATAGCCAACTGGCATAATGTGAATATCAAAGAAATTCTACAAAAAAGATTAGAACTACCTGTATATATTAGAAATGATGTACACTTATTAGGATTGATAGAAAAGGAATTATACCAAGGTGTTAACATGTCAAACTTTATATATATAGGTATAAGAGCCGGAACTGGTATGGCTATATTCATCAATGATACTTTTTTTAAAGGAATGATGGGTAACGCAGGATTTCTTGGTCATACTATCGTTGAATCTGAAGGTCCTAATTGCACATGTGGAAATAAAGGCTGTTTAGAAACATATACTAGTGAGCTTGCAATAGTACGTAGATATTTAGAAGCTGCAAATCTTGGATTTTCTGAAGAAAATGATAATTTATCAGTGTCGGATATAATCGAAAAAGCTAATGAAAACGATCCGCTTGCAATTGAAATTTTAGAGAGTTCAGGACAATATCTAGGAATAGCAATTTCAAATTTAATCAAAATTCTCGAAATTCCTACTGTCATAATAGGTGGCCTTGTTGATACAAAAAAACAAATTTTTCTTAACAGTGTTATTCAAGAAGCTAATAAAAATTTACTAAACTATTCTATTGATACTCCATTCATTATAAAAGGTTCACTTACTCATGAAAGTTTTGCTTTAGGAGGATGCTTATTGGTCATAGATAATTTCAATAAAGCACCTTTCCTTCGTGTACATATATAGAATCATTGTTTATGTTATAGATAAATAATGACACAGTTATTTACACTCGTTACTTAATGAAAAACTGTTTATTAAAGGAGTAGCTTATATGGAATATCTACATTTACAAAAAGGACTTCGACTTAGAGGCAATTTACCTAAAATTGGGATTAGAATAATTGTTGACGGAAGAAGAGATGGTATTAGGGAAATGCTTGAAGAGCCAATCTTGATTCAGGCTAAGAAAGTTAAGTTACTGCTTGAAAACAACTTGTTTTACCCAAGTGGAGATAAGGTGCAGGTTATACTTTCAGAAACTAGCATAGGTGGCGTCAGCGAAGCGGCAAAGGTGCAAGCACAATTTAACAAAGAGGGTGTTGGCGCAATACTTGATATAACTCGAGATTGGGCATATCCATCGGAAGTTATCGATTTGGACCCTGTAATTCCCAAAGCAATCTGGGGATTCAATGGTAGTGAACGGCCCGGTTCAGTCTATCTAGCATGTGCCACTGCAACGAGTGAACAAAAGGGATTGCCTGTATTTAAAATTTTTGGGCGCGATGTTCAAGATGCTGATGACTATTCAATTCCAAATGATGTAGCAGAACAAATTTTACTATTTTGTAAAGCCGCTCTAGCCATAAACATCATGAGAAACAAATCATATCTCTCTATAGGATCTGTTAGTATGGGTATTGGGGGATCTATCCTAATTCCCGATTTATTTCAAACATATTTTGGTATGAGAAATGAATTTGTAGATATGACTGAAATCATCCGTCGAATAGACAAGGAAATATATGACGTTAATGAATTTCATGAAGCTCAAAAATGGGTACAAGAAAATTGTATTGAATATGAAGACACTAATCCTTCTATGATTCAAGAATCAAAAGAAAAAAAAGCTTCTAACTGGGAAATTGTAATCAAGATGTACCTTATCGCTAGAGACTTAATGATCGGCAATGAAAAATTAAGTGATATTGGTTATAAAGAAGAAAGCGAAGGACATAATGCTATTCTTGCAGGATTTCAAGGTCAACGGAGTTGGACAGATCACTTTCCTAACGGCGACTTCATGGAAGCGATGCTAAACTCATCATTTGACTGGAACGGTATCAGACAGCCTTATTTAATGGCAACAGAAAATGACAGTCTTAATGGATTGTCAATGTTAATGGGACATCTTTTAACAGGTACATCACAAATTTTTGCTGATGTACGAACCTACTGGAGTCCTTATGCAATAATGCGAGTCACAAATATGTCCTCGTTGCCAGAGGAAATTTTAAATGGTTTTATTTATCTTTCTAATTCAGGTGCTGCTGCTTTAGATGGTACAGGAGAGTCAAGTAAAGATAATAAATCTGCTATATTACCACATTGGGAGATGACAACTAATGATGTCAAAAAATGTATCAACGCAACTTCCTGGGGGCCTGCGAAACTATCAGCTTTTAGAGGTGGTGGCTTTTCATCTAACTATACGACAAAAGGTGATATGCCCATGACAATTGTTAAATTAAATTTCATTAAAAATCAAGGTCCAGTACTTCAATTAGCAGAAGGTTTTTCAATTGATCTTCCTACTGATATTAGAGACATTATTGTTTCACGTACAGATGAGACTTGGCCCAAGACTTTTTTTGTTCCAAAATTGACAGGAACTGGTGTATTTAAAGATGTTTATTCAGTTATGAATAAATGGGCTTCTAATCACTGCTCCATTTCATATGGACACATAGGTCATGAGTTAATAACATTAGCTTCAATGCTTAGAATACCCGTTATGATGCATAATGTTGAAGAAGAAAGAATATTTAGACCTAGTATATGGAGCACTATGGGTACCGAATCACTTGAGTCTGCAGATTATAGGGCATGCAATTTACTTGGTTCCTTATATAAATGATGAAAATAAATGACATTGCCCAAACCTTTTCTTTTTTTGTGTTTTTATTTCTATTTTAATCTGTTGAAGTCCATTATTTTAATACTTTCGCTACCCGATTACGTCCTTCAGCTTTTGCCTTATACAGTGCTTTATCAACCCTTGATATAACCGTAGCAGGATCTTCATCTTCTTGCCATATGGCTACACCGAAGCTACATGTTAGGCCATCAATTTTATCGAAATTATATGCTTCTATTTTTTTTCTTAGTTTTTCCGCTAAAACACAAGTACCTTCAACATCCGTCTTTGGCGCAATGATTATAAATTCTTCTCCACCCCACCTACCTAAGATATCGATTTCTCTTACATTTTTCTCCATCAATCTCGACAAGTCATAAAGGGTTTTGTCACCAATTTGATGTCCAAAGTTATCATTTACATGCTTGAAATGGTCGATGTCAAGTAGTATAACACCAAAGGGCCACTGTGTTCTTTGCGCCCTCTCAAGTTCCATTTCTAATACTTCATCAATTTTCAGACGGTTGTAGAGTTGGGTTAACTTATCCGTAACCGATAATCTTCTTATTTCTTCTTCCATTTCTTTTCTCTCTGTATAATCCTCAACGATACCAATACCACCCGTCATGAGTCCCGAGTCATCAAATACCGGCGCAAAAGTAGCACGCACATACACTTCCTTACCTGTTATGTTTGATTTATATAAGTCTTCATAAAAAACCGTATTTCCTGTTAAGGATTTTTTAATTACTTGTGCTAGGTTTTCGTCAGGAAGTAACAGCATATTAAGATTTAGCAACTGTTCTCTTGTCGCACCAATTAAATTACAAAAATATTGATTAATGTTAAGAATCATCCCTTCAGGATTATATTGTATGATTCCGATAGGTGAGTTTTCAAATATAAGTTCTAACTGCATTTCTCTGTCTTTAATCGATCTTTCATAAGCTTTAAGTAAGGTAATATCCCGAATAACATGAACCACCATTGTAACATCTTCAACCATATATAGCCTTGCCGAAACTAACCCAATCCGAATTCTATCCGTTTTTGTTTTGAATTTCACTTCGATGTTTTCACAATAGCCTTGCTCATGCAGCATATGCTTTATGATATCTCTTTTTTCAGGATCATTGGTGTAAATATGAATACTTTCTTCGTTTAATGCTTCTATATCTTCTTCCGAGTATCCACTGTTGCTTAAATATGCATTATTATAATCCAGTATCCGAAAATCATCCAATGTTGATATCACCGTAGGTTCTGGTATCATATGAAAAATTGTTTTAAAGTGGCGTTTCAACTCTTGTTCCATAAGCCTAGCACGTTCTAGGGCTTCCATATCCTCAAAGAGTCTTTCTTTCATCAGTAAAAAAGCACTTGAAAACTCTCCAAAATAATCCGTATCTTGGGAAAAATCACCTTCCGAAAGTGCCTCCATCTGTGTATTCAAGTATTTTAATTTTGTCTGAAGCTTCGTGATGGCATCAAAAATTGGCCCTATACCAACAATTTCAAAAGATATATTTCCGTCACTCATCTTTCTCATTATCTCCCTGATTTTCCACATGTCAAGGATCATGCTTTCCAAACTCTCAAACACAAGTGCCCGCCCATCCAATTCCGACAAAATAGGATCATCCTGTTCGTCTTGGTAGAGTATTAAAGAGATTAAACGTCTAAATTTATCAAAGTCTATTTTTTCTTTCATTTCTATCACCTCTACTAAAAGGGCAAACTTATAAACGATAGTATCCTTCCATTATACCACACATTTTAGTCCTTTGACATTATTTATGGGTCTATGGAACTATTTTTATGACTACACCTATAAAAGTTCATAAAAAAAGGTTATAAATCACAATCAAATCAAACGTAGCTGCTAGTGATATACACTCTTGCAGCCGAAATTTTATGATCGGTTAGGCTTTACCGAAAATAAAAGTATCTATACGTGTCATTTAACCCAATTTATAACCCAATCATTATTATATGATTTAGTGAAATATTTGTCAATTTAGTGACTCTATTTTTTCGTTTTAATCTAGTACTCGATTTTCTCTTTCTGTATGATGTTAACATTTTTTTCTACAATATATGCTTCCATTGCCTGAACATCTTTATCACCTCGTCCTGAGAGGTTGACTATAATAATTTTATCCTTAGACAATGTGGGTGCCAGCTTCATAATATAGGCAATGGCATGGGCACTTTCAATCGCGGGGATGATACCTTCTGTCTGTGATAAGTATAAGAAAGCTTTTACTGCTTCATCATCTGTAATAGATACATATGTTGCTCTATTCGTGTCCTTGAGATAAGCGTGTTCCGGACCTACACCGGGATAATCCAAGCCTGCTGAGATGGAGTAAACCGGACTGATTTCTCCAGCATCATCTTGAACATAAATGGTATTCATACCATGAATAACGCCTTCTCTACCTTTTGCCATTGTTGCCGCATGCATATCCGTTTCCACGCCCAGCCCAGCCGCTTCAACACCAATGATGCCAACTTCCTCATAGGGTAAAAATGCATGAAACAATCCAATGGCATTACTACCACCGCCCACACAGGCCACACAATAATCCGGAAGTCTTTTTTCCTTTTCTTGTATCTGTGCTAAGGCTTCTTCACCGATAATCTTCTGAAACTCACGAACCATACTTGGATAAGGGTGTGGACCAACAGCAGAACCAAGCAAATAGAAGGTATCATCAATACGCTCCACCCATGTCTTTATAGCAGCATCTACAGCATCACTTAAGGTTCTGGTACCTTCTTTGACCGCCACGACTTTGGCCCCAAGAAGCTCCATGCGAAAAACATTCAGTTGTTGTCTAACTGTATCTTCTTCACCCATATAGATTTCACATTCCATATCAAACATGGCCGCTGCTGTGGCTGTAGCCACGCCATGTTGACCAGCTCCAGTCTCGGCAATGATTTTCTTCTTACCCATTCTCTTTGCCAACAGAATCTGTCCGATAGCATTGTTAATCTTATGAGCACCTGTATGATTTAGATCCTCACGTTTTAAGTAAATCTTAGCCCCACCCAGTCTACTTGTTAAATTTGCCGCAAAATATAAAGGATTCTCGCGCCCTACATATTCTTTTAGATAATACTTGTAATCTTTGATAAAGCTCTCGTCGACAATGGCCGATTCATAGGCTTCTTCTAGTTCTTGTAGTGCTTTAATGACAGGTTCAGGGACATACTGCCCCCCAAATCTTCCAAACTGATGTTTCATAATATCATCCTCCCATAAGTTGAATTATTTATCATACTACCATAGCACTGTAATAAATTCAATATCAATCATAGCTTATAGACCTTAAGTTCTTTACCAATCTCTTCAACACTTGATTTCAGTAGTTCCATATTTGACACTACCACTTCTGTATTAGCCGTCTGTTCTTCTATCAATGCTGTCATTTCTTGTATTTGTGCGGTAGCGTCTTGAGATATATCACTTATAACGACAAACTTATCCATAACATCATTTTTGTGCATCATGACAACGTCTGACTTCTTGCCCAGATCATCAATCTCCGACATAACATGATCCATGGAATCTTTTAACTCACCGTAAGCCGTCACAGTCTCTTCTAATCTGTTTGTTGATCCGCTGATTAGAGTTGTATTATCCCTATTGGTAATCATTGCCTCATCGATGTCTTTTAAAACACTTCCAATGATTGCTTCAATCTCTGTCACAGATTTATTCGATTCTTCCGCCAAGTTACGTATCTCGTTCGCAACCACTGCAAATCCTCTACCTGCTTCACCTGCTCTTGCTGCCTCTATTGAAGCATTTAGAGCAAGTAAGTTGGTCTGACTGGCAATCCTTCTAATGGTTTCGATAATGTTCACCACACTGCCTGATTTCTCTTCAAGACTTACAAATTTTAAGGTGTTTTTATCAAATCCAACAACCGCGTTTTGAAGACTTTCAGATAGTTTTTCAAGTTCTTCCTCTGAATCTGCCGTTTTTGTTTTCAGCACTTCCATACCTTTTGATGCTTTACTGATACATGCATCCATAGCACTAATTTCTTCGTCTAAGCGTTCGCCAAGGCTTTTAGCTAGGATTACTTCTTCTTCTTCTTTAACAACACCATCCGACAATTTCCCAATACGTATGGCATTTTCATTAGAGGAGTCCGAAAGCATTTCCATAGCTTGGGTTACTTCTAAGTAAGATATAATGACTTTGTTTGTTACTTCTGTGATTTCTGTTATCATTTTCCTATTATTACCAATCATCTGGTTCAAGCTTCTTTGTAATATACCCAGTTCAGACTTTAGAGCCTTATGTTGAAATTCCTGCGAAAGATCAAACTTAGCAATCCTAGTAAAAGCTTCCGCCATGGCATTAATTGGATTCACCAATTGTTTTGTAAAAGTCATAATTATAACCAGCGAGAGTCCTAAAACACCAAGGGAAATAAAGAGGCCCTTTATGAAACCATCTATAAAGCGTTGATAATCAGCAGTAATATCAAAATCCGTTCCAATAACAGCTACAACGGTTCCGTCATTATTTTTTATAGGGTAATAGCTGCTCATCATCTTCCCATATTCACCGGACTCATATTCTCCAGGCATAGGCACGCCCGTTGATGTTAATGTTTCATAGATTTTTACATAGTCTTCCTCAATAGGTGTTCCAAGGGGGGTGTATAATTCGTCACCATCATTATATGCATCTACCAGATAAATCCATTCACCTTTATCATTCAACTTAGAGATATAAACAAATTTTGCACCACTAGACTCTTTTAAGCCCGTGATAAGACGTTTTAATTCTTGGTAGCCTTCCATGGCTTGATCTTTTTCTAGATTGTAAGCATCTAGCGTTGTAAAATCTACCTGACTGATAATATAATTCTTTGTATTGTTGGCTCTGTCTATTGCAGATGACTTAACCATTTCAAACATGATATTAAAGGACGTGATCTGTAATGCAGTACTGCACAAAAAGATTAACAGAAATACGATGGATGTCAGCTTAAAGCCGATCTTGTAAATGACTTTCATAAATTGTTGGTTACCTCCGTGTATTTTGACCTCTTGGTCTTTATATTTGGAACTGATAAACAATCCCCTCTGTGAAATTTTATCATTAATCATTCCATTTTTCTACATCTATATTGGTTAATTACTATTTGCACGACTGTAATTTTTACAATTTATACAACTACATAAGAATATCCATATATTTTTATGGTAAGATGCTTTATATAATGTTAAAATATAGTATAACCTATAGCTTCCATATTCATAGGCATCTAATTATAATAGGCACACCCATTGAAAAATAGGGTCGCAAAACTTGAGTCTAAGGCTTATGCTATGACCGTTTTGTTGCAAAATTTATCTTAGAATTTATGCAACTTTTTTGTGAATCAACTAACTCTGTGAGGTCTTCTATGGCTAGATCAAAGCATACCAAAAATAAACATTTGCATATTTTTACAATCTATACTTTGGGGCATTTTGATGTTATTAAGAATGGTCACTCTCTAATAACATCTACATCTACCTCCAAAAAAATATGGGAGCTCTACAAGTTCATGTTGACCCATAGAGATCGCTCTTTTACACCAGAAGCACTCTTGGATCAATTATGGATTTATGAAGAATACAACAATCCAAGAAGTACTTTACGTAGGCAAATGCATCGACTCAGGCAGACACTACAAGAAGACAGCAAAAATGACGAAGAAACCACAATCCTCTATGTCAATGGCTATTACAAATGGAATGCCCAAATCGAGCTCATATTAGATGCCGACCTATTAGAAGCTCTCCTATTAGAAGGAAATTTACTAAAAAGTTCCAATCCAGAATTGGCACTAGAATCTTATCTCAAAGCTATCGACCTTTATCTTGGGGATTATCTACCGGAATGTGCTGATCAACATTGGGTTTTTCCTATTCGAAATCAGTATAGAAGACTTTTTGTAAAAGCCATCTACAGTGCTATCGAACTGTTAAAAACTCAAAGCAATTATGACACCATCATAAAACTATGCCAAAAGGCTATAAAAATCGACATATACGAAGAATCCTTTCATCTCAATCTAATGGATGCCTTTCTTGCTATCGGTGAACAACGTCAAGCCTTTAATCATTACCAGTATATTACCGAATTCTATGATCGAGAGATGGGTATCAAGCCTTCAGATGAAATGAAAGCCATTTACAAGAAGTTACTACAAACCCAACAGTCCCTCTATACAGAGGAGGATCTTCTCAAAGTACTTGAAGCTAATGTTCTTATTGAAAATGCCTTCTATTGTGAACCAGATGTCTTCAAGTCTATCTATGAACTCGAACGTCGCCGAAGTGAACGTAGTGGTAATGACTTTAGTATCGGTGTCCTTAAGCTTAATTTCTCACTCAAAGATACCTTAGCCCAGCGGGACCATCGTATCCGGTTATTAAAAGAATTGCTTATAACCCATCTAAGAAAAGGTGATACATTCACACAGTGGAATGACCAACAAATGGTCATACTACTGCCGGGGGTTGATAAAGTTATTACCGAAAAAGTATTAAAAAGGGTGCTTGAACAAGAAGTCCATGCACCCTCTGTATCGGTCCATCAGATTGACAGTTTAAAAGCTGACTCTAGTCTTAACCTAAATCCATTACTGTAACTTGTTGATATCAATTTTGTGGTGTAACAGTGTTGTAACGGCCATCTGCTATACTATATATCACCTACTCTTTTATGGTGATCCTTGTTAGGAGGTATATGAAAATGTCGAACAAACAATCTCAAGAATCTAAGACCCAACCTAAAAAAGGCACCAATTTTCTAATCACGATACATCACACTGAAAACTATAGCTACCAAGGTGTCATCCAGTGGCTTGACAGCGGAGAAAAGATTCATTTCAGAAGTGAACTCGAACTGATAACGCTTATACACAGTGCTGTCGCAAGACATACTGAAGACGATAAATGTATGCGTGACTGGGGTCAGACCAAAAAAATAAGTGCTTCATAATCTCGCTTTATTCAATTCAATTTTTTTAATAAGAGGTTCAAACCATTAGTGGGTTGAACCTCTTATTGTGAACTTAGATAAACTTAGTTTTGACCCTTTAACCATTGATTAACCACGAGATCAAATGTCATTTTTTCAGTATTTTCAAATATAATATCTGCACCGATGAGTTCAGATTTCTTTCCGATACCTACTGCAAACATATTTGCTGCTTTAATAGCTTCTATTCCTGCTTGAGCATCTTCAATGCCAATACATTCTGTACTTTCAAAACCAAACCCGTGCATTACATCTAAAAAAACATCCGGAGCCGGTTTTGAATTCGGAATTTTAGTAGCGTCCGCAATATAATCAAAGTAGTGCCTTATGCCAAGTCTATCTATGACCTCAAAAGCATTCTCGCTGGCAGAGGCCAAACCTATTTTGATGTTTTTATTCCTCAGGCTTTGTAAGAGCGACAAAATATTAGGTAATACATCCTCTTTGGTTATTTTTGAAACCAGATCTACATAAGCTTTGTTCTTTTCATTTGCCAGCCTAACTTTTTCCTCATTTGTATATACATCTGCTTTATTGCCATAAGTTAATATACGTTCTAGCGAACCCATACGACTAACACCTTTTAGTGTCTCATTGAATGAACGGTCAAAATCAATGCCCAACGCTTCCCCTAAAATTCTCCAAGCCATAAAATGACATTCTGCAGTGTCTGTTATGACACCATCCAAATCAAAAATAAATGCTTTCGGTAATAACATATATAATCCTCTCTTTACTATAACGCATTATAATTCTTATTTGTCCCCATCCATTCTTATACCTTTCATAAAATATTTATTCAGTACTATATAGATTATCAATATTGGAACGAGCGAAATAACACTCGCAGCCATAACGTGATCCCATTGGGTAATACCCCCATATCGACTCATCATAGATTGAATACCAACCGTCAATGTATATTTAGAAGGGGTTGATAAATATAATTTCGGTCTTATAAATTCATTCCAAAAACCTAAGAAAATAAAAACGCCCTGAGTGGCCAAAGCTGTTTTAGCTAACGGTAACGCAATTTTGAAGAATATACCAATACGCCCTAACCCGTCTATAGAAGCTGCTTCTTCCAGACTTTTTGGGAAATTAATATAGAACTGTCGCATCATAAAAATATAAGTCGCATTAATAGCAGACGGGAAAAGAATAGCAGCGTATGAGTCCAATAATCCCAAAGATTTTATGATGATATAGTTTGGAATCAACAACACTTGACTTGGTATCATAATTGTAACCAGAATTAGATTAAAAATAAGATTTCTACCCCTATATTCTAACCTTGCCAAAGAATAACCTGCCAGAGAATTCAAAAATACATTTATGACTGTACCTAGTGTACATATAAAAAATGAATTTCTAATCCACCCCAAAAAGTTGTCATCCATAAGAAATAATGCTTTAAAAGCAGCTAAAGTTGGTTCTTTGGGCAGTAAGTTCAATGCGCCTTCTGTAATCTCTTTATATGGCTTAAAGGATGCAAATAGCGCCCATAAAAATGGGTATAATGTTATCCCAGCATATGTTATAAGCAGAAGGTAAAGAAATACTTTAAATATTTTTTTCTTCATATTTTCCTTCCCTCCTAATATAATGTATCTGATTTATTAAGCTTTTGTGCAATGAGTGATACAACCAATATAAGAAGTGCAAGAACAAGTGCGATTGCAGCTGCAAATCCCATGGTGCTATTTTGACCAAAGGCATATCTATAACTCAGTAGCGCCACCGTTAATGTTGAATTTTCAGGCCCTCCCGAACCATTTGAAAAGATATATGCTTGATCAAACATCTGAAAAGTACCAATAATACCCATAAGTAAAACAAATGTAGTTATGGGTTTAAGCTGTGGAATTGTAATTTTGAAAAACTGCTGAACATTTGTAGCCCCATCCACTCTCGCTGCCTCATAAATGGCTTCAGGAACTTCTTGTAAGGCCGCTAAATAAATCACCATAAAGAAAGGTACAGTTGACCAAATATTCATTGACATAATAACCTTTAGAGCAACTTTTGCATCATTCAAAAAATTGATGGGTTCATTTATAATGTTTAATTGAAGTGCTATTTGGTTAATCGGTCCATATAAACTAAATAAAAACATAAAAATCATTGTGAGGGCCGCGCTAGAGGTCAATGTTGGCAAAAAATATGCAATCCTAAAAACTTTTACACCTTTTATTTTAGCATTGAGTACCGAGGCCATGACCATCGCCAAAAAAGTTTGAATGGGTACCACAACAGCAACAAAACTCAGCGTGTTCTTAAAGGCTATTAGAACCTTCGTATCATTAAATAGTCTTTTATAATTATCCAATCCAATGAATTCATAATACCCCGTAAAAAGATTCACTCTGTGAAATGATATATATATTGTAAAAATAATTGAGCCTATAACAAAAATAGAAATGACAATCAGTGCAGGTGATATAAATGACCAGCCCTGTAGGGCTTCCAGTTTTTTCCTATTCATAACCCAGCCTTCCTTCTTAGTAAGGTTCTCCATAACACGACTGGAGAACCTTAAAAATATTTACTCAACTTCCCTAGATGAATTATAAATGACTATTAATTATTTGCCTCAATGGTTTTATTCGCTTCATCTTCTGCTATCTTCAAAGCCGCTTCCAAACTACGTTCTCCAGATATAACAGATGGTACATAGTTTTGAAATTCAACATTAATCGTGTCCATTGTCGTACCTTTTTGCCATGGTATTGCATAAACAGCACCTGCAATATGAGGCATCTTAAGGGGTTCCTTTTCAACATTTGTAGCTGTGGTCACATCCATTCTTGAAGGTAATACCCCTGCACCCATACACCAAGTCGCCATACCTTCCGCACCCGTCATATACTTGACAAATTCTTTAGACGCATCGGCTTCTTTTGTCACCATATTAATACCATATCCTACAGTAAATACCATCGTACCTTTTTCGCCTTTTACTGTCGGAAGCTCAAGAACACCAAAATCTACATCCGGAAAATTTGTTTGCAAATGACCCAAAACCCAGTTTCCCTCTATCATAATAGCTGTTTTAAGATTGCCAAATGCATCCCCATTCCAGCCTTGTCCCAAATCTGCCGGTGTTACTATTTTCTTAGCTACTGCTGCATCATACTCAAGCTTAAGATTTTCAACAACCCTTGGATCACTCAGATTGGATAAATTACCTTCCTTAACAATTTCCACTCCACCGGCTTGAGCCATAAACATACTTCTGGCCAAGTCTTGATTATAAGTCATTGCAACCATGTCCTTAGGCAAACCCGTTGCCAGATTGATAAGAAAATCCCCACCCAGGAGTTCTTCCATGGTTATAGGAATGTCACTTTCATTAACGTATGCTTTATTATAATAAAGTGCTAATGTTGAATAGTCTTTGCTGGCTGCATAATACTCTCCATCACTTAAGAATGCATTTTTTAGAGGTTCATAAAATTGATCCAAATCAAATTCTTGCTCATCAAGTGGCATCAAAACGCCTTGTTGAATATAGAATGGCGCCATATACGCATCTACATAGAACACATCCGGTGCAGTACCACCAATCATTTCTGCTTGTAATTCAGTGTTATAATCTGAATATACTTTTTCAGTAACTTTTATACCTGTTGCTGTTGTAAAATCATTAACCGCCTTGGTAAAAGCTGCCGTTTCCGAATCATTTCCTCCCCATCTTCCCACAACAACCGTCTTCCCCATTAATTCTTGTGCTGTGCCATCATTCACTTCCTTTTTACCACACCCCACAAACATACCAACCGCCAACATCAGAATCATTAAAACCGGTAACAATCTTTTCATTTTAAACTTCCTCCTTCATATTATATTATAACGTATACTGACCTCGTGTTTTTGCACAAATCAGTCACAATTACAATTAGTTGTACGAAACAGCTACAGTGTCCACCAACGAAATGGTTTCATGATAAATCTTTATATCAATTGACCGATTCATCTGTGTCAATTTGTCAACTCTGACAGAAATCCGGTCTATAGTAATTAGAAGTCGATCACCTTTAAAATACATTGGAAAAGATATTTTTTTCCATGACCGAGGTAAATTCGGCTCAATTTTCAGTATTCCATCCGCCACACGTATACCACCAAAACCATTCACCACACATTGCCATAATCCTCCTAAGGATGCAGCATGAATGCCATGATTACTTGACATTTTATCCGGACCCAAATCAATTTGTGCGGTTTTCAAAAACAGTTCATAAGCCCATTCTATTTCATTCAATTTGCTGGCAAAAATACAATGGGTTGCTAAGCTCAAAGAAGAATCATGCAAAGTTCTTGGTTCATAATATGCCCAATTGGCTTTTTTTACATGATCATCAAATAAGTCCTCCAATAGATATAACAACAACAACACATCTGCTTGCTTTGATACTTGAAGTTCATTGACTCTTTCCAAATTATAGTCTTTAAATATTGATCCAACCTGCTCTTGGTTTTTGTATTTGGATAAATCAATGCTCTCTTTCGTTAAATATGTATCGTCTTGAGGTACAATAAGATTTGAATCTGGACAGGGTAGGTAAATTTTGTCGATTTGTACAACCCATTGTTTATAAGCTTGATTAAGCTCTAGTTTGTTGTTCAATCGGTTAAATACCTCCGGCTTTTTTATTTTTATCAATTCATAATAAACCATTGCATTTTTCAGCGTCCAGTGAGCCATATAATTAACAAAAGCATTATTATTGACATGTTCTTTGTATTCATCAGGTCCAACAACATCATTGATGTAGTATACTTTTTCTTCCTCTGACCACTCTAATCGAGATGACCAAAAAAGAGCTGTATCCATAAACAATTCGTAACCATATTTTTCCATATAATCTTCGTCATTGGTCATTTGATAATAGTGCCAAACGGCATATGAAACGTCCGAAGTAATGTGTTGTTCAATAAAACCCGACCATATTTTTGTTGGCATGCCTGTAACAATATCTGCCGCACCCCATTCCGGTGTAACCTCACCATCTTCAAGCCAAGCGGACTCCCAGGGAAACATCGCGCCTTTAAAGCCATTCTCTTTTGCTTTTTTATGTGCACCCGGCAGAGATAGATACCGATATTCCAACAAGGATCTGGCAATTTGAGGATCTGTATAAATAAAAAAGGGTAGAATGAATATCTCCGTATCCCAAAAAGTATGCCCTTTGTATCCTTCACCTGTCAAACCTTTTGCACCTATACTCATTCTTTTGTCGTGGGCCGGTGTCATAATGGTTAGGTGATAAATGGCAAATCGTAGGGCAAGTTGGTCAAAACCTTGTGGGCAATCAATAATAATATCATACTTTTGCCATATCTTTTCATCCCAGGAAACGGCACTTTCTTGATACAATTTTTCATATCCTTTTTCCGATACACTTTTGATATGTTTGCTAGAACGCTTTTTTAGTACCTCTAAGTCAACGCCCTCATTTTCCAATTCTCGAGAACAATAAATATTAGATATTTTTTCAATTCTTAAAGTTTTATCTTTAGGTATTTCAACGTTAAAATCTAACATAATTTTTCTGCGTTCCATACGGATTAGAGCACTGGCGTCAAAATGTAACTCATCCATATAAAAGTTATGTACCGTGCTTAGTACCAAATGTATCTTAGATTGTGTTGTCGTTTGCACCATTTGTAAAACCCTGCCGTCATACAATCTTTTATCACCTTCTAAAAAATGTTGTACCCCTGAATTTGTAACTTGTCCGTTTATACCGGATGCTATTTTTGCAGTTGCTGTAGCATCTAATGGTTTTATTTCCACACTTTGAGCCATGAGATTTTTATCGTTTAAAGAGATAAATCTCCTGAACATTAAGAAAAATCTTTCCCCGGTGGGCAAATGCCAGGTAACTTCTCTTGTCAGTTCTCCTGTTCTTAGATTTAAAGCTTTGGTATAACCTTCTATTTTACCTTTTGTTAAGTCTAGCTTATAGCCATTGAGCTCGATATCCATTTGTATCAAGTCTGCACAATTAGGTAGTTCGGTTACTTCGTTTTCCTCAAATTTGTTAAAGGTACCTGCAATAAAAGTATTTCTTACTTCTCCTACATAGGTTTCTTCTGTTGTAGAACGCATACCCATGTAACCATTACCTTGGGCAGCTGTCACTTCACTCTTACCAAGAAAAGCGGGGTCGAAATCATCTTCAGCTACAATCCAGTTCTCATATAAGCCTTTTCCTTTGTCATATTTCATAAGTCGGTCTCCAAGAAATTTTTTCCGAAACGTTTTGGTTGTAAGGCAAAAAAATATATTTTGTGTATAGTGCATACTTTTTAACTATCCGAAACGTTTTGGTATGTTTATTATATCATGCGAACGCTATCTCTTGCAAGTATTTTATGCTCTAAATAAATATGTTTTTTTGCCACTTCATTTTGCATCATTTTTAACAACTGAATTGCTGCAGCTTCTCCCATCAAATAAAAGTCCTGATTAACCGTTGTTAATGCCGGTGTTGAGTATTCTGACAAAGGAATGTTATCAAACCCTATAATAGATATATCCTCCGGTATTGATAGGTTCATATCTTTTATAGCTTTCATTGCACTAAGCGCCATCAAATCACTTGCGCAAAATAGAGCTGTAATTTCAGGATGTCTACCTAACAATTCCTTGGCCATATCATAAGCCATGTCTTCCATAAAGTCAGCATATACCACATAATTTTCCGGTAATACAATACCCTTGTCATCCAGTGCTTCTTTGTAACCCTTATATCTTTCAATAGATACAGCCGCTGCTTTTCTTCCATTAATCATACCAATATGTTTGTGATTGTGATCAATTAAATATATTGTTGCTTCTTTTGCCGCTTGCTTATTATCAATTGAAACACTGCTTATATTTCTTCCTTCTTTTTCTAAATCAATCAATACACAAGGTAGTTCACTGTTAAGCAGTTCCTTAACATAAGGATCATCTGTTCGAATACCCGCTACAACCGCACCACCAATATTATGTTCATTACAAAATTGGACAAAAGACTTTTCTCTTTGGTGGGCAGAACTTGAAGTATAAAGTGCAACCTCATAGTTGACAGTTTCTGCATAACTATACATACCACTAAGCAAGCGGTAAACAATATTGTCTTTACCACCATTTCTCTCCAACTCGGTTAATATGATGCCTAAACGATTACTTTTTTTCATTACCAGTGATTGTGCTGCTCTATTAGGAATGTATCCAATTTCTTTAGCTATATTAAAAATACGTTCTCTTGTTGCTTCATTTACATCATCGTAATTATTCAACGCTCTTGATACCGTTGTAATAGAAATACCTGCACGTTTCGCAATATCTTTTATCGTTACCATTACACACCTCTGTCTGTTTTTATTGTCAACTTCACTTCATTGTCTCTTGAACCAATCTACATCTTAACGCTTTGATTCTATCATAGATCTGTTCAAAAAGCAGTATAACAAAAACACTTCAATATCATACCTACTGTTTTCTAAGACGACTTTGCTTTTATACCCACCTTAAGACCTTTGGCTTCAAGATCGGTAATAATAATCTCACCTTCTTCGACACCTTCTTCAATAACAGTACGTCCTGTTAATTCATAGCCAAGTATAACCGCCACCTCTTCTACCTTCCCGTTTCGAATGGCTAAGACCATGTCTTTGTCATCTTTTTTATATAAGGCACTGTTAGGTAGAATCAACTTATTCGGTTCATTAAAAACAATAAATTTAACATCCACCTCATAGCCCGTCTCCAGATATTCGTTAACCTCAGGCTCAATGATAACCAGGACTTTTCGTTCTTCTATACCAAGAGGCGATAGCTCAACCGTAGCGTTGTCCGCCACATAAGTGATTCTACCTGTTAATTCCACTTCACCGGAACGACGATTATAGATAAGCACAACTGCGTCCCCTTTGCGAACATATTCAATGTCTCTGGTATTCACCTTAACTTGTATCTCTCTTAATCCATCGCCTATGAGTAAGAAAGCCGGCTCCATGCCGCTTACACGATTGGTGCCATCTACCATGATATCACTGATATACCCATCATGTGGGGCTTTGATTTCCAATTCTTCCGCCTGAACTTTCAACCCCGTAAGACTCGCCCCTGCACTATCAATCATAGACTGATAATAGGCTTCTGTGGTGGTTAGACGGTCTCTTTTTAACGTGGCATCTATACTGCTTATTTGAGCATGGATGGCACTTTTCATACTATTATAATAATCCGCTCCTGAAACTTTTGATACCTGACTCATCTGATAATCCGCTTCTAATCCATTTACCATCGCTTTGAAATCATTTAATTCACTCTCGGAAATGATACCTTCTTCTAAAAGTAATCGCTGTTTTTCAAGATCAGCAAGACCTTGTTCATATCTTTCCTTACTTTGTGACACCAGCATTGCTTCTAATGCTCTTTGATCCTCTGTACCGATTTCTGCCTCAAGTGCATTTAACTGGCCTACCAATTGAGCTCTGGTGAGTCTCATCGTGTCCATACTCACTTGAACATCCACTTTGGCACCATTTTTTTGCGCCTGATAGCCTTTTATCATTTCTTCCTGAGCCAGAATTTGTTGGATTATCTGAGTGTTGTCCATACTTGCCAGCACATCACCTGCGCTAACCTGATCCCCTCTTTTTACATGAATTTTTTTCACTTCACCTGCCATAGGAGGGTATAAGTACACTTCTTTGTTATTGACCACATGACCTTTTTCAACAAAAAAAATCTCCGACTGATCCTTAGTCAATGTCATGGTCTCAATCGTTAAAGGCTGAAAATAAGCATATACGAAATAACCAATGACAAATAGAGCGACAAGTCCAATTCCGATGTGTTTAATATGTTTTTTCATTATTCTCTCTCCTTTAACACTTCAACTAAGTCTAGTTTTTTGATGGCTTTTATCGATGTCAGATTGGCAAATGCCACAGCCAACATGCACCCCGCTGCGCCTATAAAAAATGCACTGGTTGGTATTGTTGACGGCCAAGAAAAGGCATCTACCTCGATGGCGTTAAGCAACCCTTGATTCAATACTCGAGCAAATGGTATGCCTAGTAGAATACCTATAAAGCATAGAATCCAATATTCAAAACTCATGATCTCCTTTACTTCTTTAATATGAAGGCCCAGAACCCTTAGAGTGGCGTACTCCCTACTTCGTTCAGATAAAGATATAACCGCTGTATTGTAAATAATGGTAAATCCGATGATAACCGCAATAAACTGAAGAACCACAATGATGAAGTCATAAGAACCTAACAGGGTTTCATAGAGTTCTAGGGTCTTATCCTTGCTTTCCACTTTACTCACCGTCCCACTATATAAGAGTTCTTTTCTAATACCATCCATATCCCCGGACTGGACAATCAGACTGTTAAGTTTCATGTCTTGTCCGGTTAATTTCGACAAAAGGGATAAATCTATATAAGCGCTAGAACCGATACTTTGACTTACCACTTCCGTAACATATAGTTCCTGATCTTGAGACAAGTAAGGGCTAGATAAGAAAACCCTATCACCTTTTTTCACTTCAAGTTTTTTTGCCAGTATACTACCTAATATAACACCATCTTTATTCAACTTCAAATTAAAGTGTCGCTCATCATCATAGAGCTTATATAGATAGTTCCCTTCCTTAATCCCCACTAATTCTGTACCTGATTTCTTAAAGCCGTTGCTTATCATAACCGGCAGAGTTAGTATACCTTCAACATAATTCACTTGTTCCATCGCCATGGCCGACTGAACACCCTGAGCATATGGTACGGATTCATTTAATACAATTTCTCCATCATACTTAAGCACATGGGTGAACTGATTATAAAACATCGTATCGACAAAACCATTCATCATGCCAATCATAACCATCATGCTATAGGAAAACACAATCCCCAGCACCACAAACCCAGACCTGATTTTATTTCGGGTAATATTCCTGACAGCCATAAACCCTCTGCTGTTTAAAATATACTTGAGAAAGGGTAACATATGAGTAATGTCCTTTTTTATTGGTCTTGGTGCTTTTGGGCGCATGGCTTCAGCCGGTTTAAGCTTCACCACATTTTTCGCACCAAAGTAGGCACCCACACTACCACCAATAATCGACATAAAACCGCCTACATAATAATATCGATAATCCGTCACTACGGTACCTATGGGGATTTTGTAATAATCCAAATAAAACTGTATATAAGGTCCGATGCTTGCCATACTAATGAGTATGCCGACTATGGTACCTATAAGACCGGTTACAAATCCATAGAAAATATAATGATATAAAATGGTAGTATTGGCGTAACCAAAGGCCTTTAGGGTTCCAATCTGTGTCCGATCTTGCTCAATAATACGTTTGAGCATAAGGTATAAAACCACCGCCGCCATGGCAACAAAAGTCATGGGCAAAGTGGTGGACATGGACCTTCCGCTTGATATTTCTTCTTCTAACATCAAATAACTAAAAAGATCGTCCCGCTCATACAGCTCAATCAAACCATATTTTTTTAAAGCATGTTCCAGTTCGTCTTTGACATCATCATAGTCATAGCCTTCCTCGAAGGAAAAAGATAAGTCATTGTAAAGACCTTCCATACCTAGAAGACTCATAAGAACCACTTCATCCATATACGCTATATTATATTTTGTTGTATCCGAAAAAAATTCATTTATATTTTCAACTATATAAACATACTCAGGAGAATAAATAGATCCCTGTACGGTAAAATCATAAGTTCTTTGCCTGATAATTAAGGTTACACGATCACCCGGTACAAAGTCATAAGCCTGATAAAAATCATGACCAATCAGAATATCTTCAATAGAGCTTAGATCATTTCCATCTCTAACATAGGCATTAAGCCTTCTATTATTGGTGTCCATGATTGTCGAAATGGTTTTTAATTTTATAACATCATCAGGATAATCTGGCATTATAACCCGAAAAGTCTCTACAACTCTGCCATCAACCTGAGCAATACCCTCTATAGCTTCAAGGTAAGTCAATGCTGTTTTGGGAATCTGAGCAACACTGGCAAATGCATCTCCCAGACGTTGTTCTTTATAATAACCGTCTTTTCCCTTTTCAATCTCCAATAAGGCGGTGTTCATGGTGGCATAGGTCCATACACCTAAAGCCATCAATACAATACAGGAGATATATGCTTTCTTATGCCGCAACATGGAACGAATGGCTTTCTTAAATAGAATCACCAGTTCACCTCCTCCGGATTCATGGGATGCGCGTTCACGACAACTTTTTCAATAACACCGTCTTTAACATAAAAGACCCGGTCAGCCATATCACCTATTGACTTATTATGCGTGATAATGGCCACTGTCTTTTTATAGTTTCGGTTAAAAGAACGTAACACCTTCAGGGCACCGATACCCGTGGTCACATCAAGAGCTCCTGTTGGTTCGTCACATAAGAGTATGGCAGGATTTTTCGCTACAGCCCTTGCTATGGCCACCCTTTGCTGCTGCCCACCTGATAATTGAGAAGGAAAATGGTTGCCACGATCCTCAAGTTCGATTTCTTTTAGTAAATCGTCCACAGAAATGGCTTCATCTGATAGCTCTGAAGCCAGAAGTATGTTCTCTCTAGCCGTTAGATTAGGTACCAAGTTATAAAACTGGAACACAAAACCAATGGCTTCACGACGATACTTGGTCAAAGCCTTTTCATCCAGCTCGCCAATCTCTGTCCCTTTATAGTTCACTTTTCCGTTTGTTGGTGTATCAATACCGCCGATAATGTTTAATATGGTGCTTTTACCGGATCCACTGGGTCCTAAAATGACCACAAATTCACCTGCATATAGCTCCATGTTGACACCTCTTAGGGCATGGACCACCACCTCGCCCATTTGGTATTCTTTGGTCAAATTATGTACTTCCAGTATTTTTTCCTTATCCATTTAGCTTAACCCTCCAGTTTTGTACTGAAATAAAGATGTACTTTATGCTCTATGCGCTCATAGACTGTGTCCATTTCTCTCGTGGCATCAAACATGCTATAGAGTACCTCACATCCTGCAATAGAATAGATGTTTTCTGAATGCAACAGACTATCAAAACTAGAGGGTAGCTTTCCCTGTTGCTTTCTCAATTCAAAGGCTTTGACCAGCTTGCTCATTACTAATTGATCGAGCTTCAAAAGGCCTTGAATCATGCCTGATGGCAACTTCACACTCATCATCGCCTTCATTAAAGAAAAAAGTGTTTTCTGGTCCATTTTTATATAAGGGTCTAAATACTTCAATACGTAACGCATCACCAGATCTGTTAGATCGTCTGCTTCCTGAACTTCTTCATAAAACTTAAAGTCTTCACTTCTATTCTCGAGATCCGCCATTATAGATACATAGAGTTCAGGTTTCGATGCGAAGTAATTATATACTGTGCCTACGCCGATATCACAGCGCCTTGCTATTTCACTAATATTTGTGTCTTCGTATCCCTTCTCTTCAAAAATCTTCTTGGCAACTTCAAGAATTTGCGTTTTGATTCGCTCTTTTTTCTTTTCTCTAAGGTTAATAGCGCTCGCCAACTTTCTATAATAATGCTAAGGCATAATCCATGCACTTAATATGAATTGATTCTAATATGAATGAGTTCATTTTTAGGATACGCTCTCTTTTTTAATTTGTCAAGTATAATTCTACACAATGGTTTAAGTGAAATAATCTGTTAAATGGTTGTGGTTTTAGAGGGGTTGTTATAGAATGTAGATAGAGTGAAAATTATGGAGGTATTTGATTATGAAGCGATTAGGTTTGTTAACAATGGCACTGACTGGTGCCTATGGTGTACTAAGCTATCATGTCTATAAAAATGTATCTAAGCCAACAATATTTACCCATGAAGAAGCCTATGATTATGATATACAACAAGGCAGTTATAATGCTGTCCTGATTCATAGCATGGCAAAAGAAGCTGTCATCATTCCCTCCTCTTTTGGCTACGATTTATTTGCCTATTGGATTCCTTACAGAGGTGCCACAAAAACCGTCATTCTCACACATGGTGTGACCTCAAATATTTATGGAGCTCTAAAATACTTCCAGCTCTATTATGACTTAGGCTTTAACGTTCTCGCTTACGACCATAGAAACCATGGTGAAAGCGGTGGTACAACCACCACCCATGGCTATTATGAAAAGCATGACCTTGAAGATGTGGTTTGTTGGGTCAGAGAAAAAGTAGGTTCTAATGCTGTTATTGGTACCCATGGCGAATCCATGGGCGCTTCAATTGCATTACAACACATAGCTACATACGATAATCTTGATTTTGTTGTAGCTGACTGCCCTTACCAAGATTTATTCACCATTCTAAAATACAGAATGAAGGTTGAACACAAGTTACCCGTCTGGTTAGGTTTATATGGTGCATCCCTTGTCAATAAACTTATGAGGCAAGGCTTTTATCATGATGTATCACCTATCGCCGAAATGGAACAAGTACATACACCTGTCCTTTTCATCCACGGTGCAAAAGATCACTATATTCCTTATAATCATTCTGTGAATCTATATGAGCACAAGTTAGAAGGTATTCGGGAGCTTTATTTGGCAAAGAACGGAGATCATGCTAATTCTATTATCGTAGACAATGAGCACTATACGGATGCTGTCTATGATTTTCTTAAACAAATAGGTTTAAAGAAATAATATATACCACAAACCAAGGAGGTAAATTCATGCACCATTCAAAATGTTGTGCCGATGATGGCTTTGTTGATCAAGTAAAAGAAGCCCTTGAAGTCCCTGAAACCTTAGATGCCTTAGGTGATTTTTTTAAGATTTTCGGCGATGCTACAAGACTTAAGATACTCAGTGCTCTCCTGGAAGGGGAAATGTGTGTTGGGACCATCACGGAAGTCTTGGAAATGACCCAGTCTTCCGTGTCTCACCAGTTGCGCACACTTAAAAGAGCAAGGCTTATCAAGTCTAGAAAAGACGGCAAATGGGTTTATTACAGTATCAATGATGAACATGTACAAATCATATATAAAATGGGCCTTAGTCACATTAAAGAAAGTGACTAAAGCCCATTTTTTTGTATTGTTCTTCTCTAGGAAATTCCTATCAAAGCTTTCAGCCTTGAAACATAGCTGAAAGCGTCAAGGAACTTTCCCTCCGCGAACAATTTGCAAGCAAAGCGAGGCAGAGCCTCTTTGTTCTTCTCCTAATCCACGCCGCCACTTGAACCACCGGAACCGCCGCCGGCATCACTGCCACCGGATGAGAAGCCGCCACCGGCACCTTTTGATGCGGCTTTTTGGGCTATGTTCACCGTATCTCTCATAGCTTCACTCATAGTCTTGCCAATATCATTAAAACCTTCAAAGTTATTATAATCTCTATTATAATAAGCTAAATATAGAAGTCTTGAATCATAACCCACGTTAGCAAGCTCCGGATATCTGGCATACAATTGCTTAAGTAGCTTACCTGCTACGCCTAGAACGGTTGCATATACCAAATATTTTTCCCACATAAACAACTCCGGTAATTCTTTTTGTTCAAAAGTCGTAAAGTCTGAGATGAAATCCTTAAAAGCCTGCCATAGGGCTAGCTCATTTTCGCCCTTTTGAGTTAAGAGCTTTTTGGTTTTGCCGCCAAAAATAATCGTAATCATAAAACCAATAACACTGGCTATGGATATGTAATATATAGGTGAATTCTCTAAGGCTTTCACTTGACTCACCAAAATCATAGGTAAAACCATCAAAACAACATAGACCAAAACATAGGTCGTTACAGTTTTTGGTAATGCATTACGCTTTGTTTCAATAAACCCTCTACTATTGACTTTTTTGCCGACCTTACTTTCGAAATCCAGGTAAAAACCAAAAGCCTCACTATTTAACTTTTTATTCGAACAGTATTTCTTAATACCTTTTAATGTGACGGTTCCTGTCCCACCACCTACAGTGACGAACATGAATGCCATCAGTATTTTTTCATGAGGTGCTAGCCCATCCCACTGAGTCAACTGATTGGTAAAAACCGTATCTCTCTTGTTCCCAAAAGTAGACGCTTCTTCCGTAATAGTGGCAAATATCGCCTTTTTATGAATCAGATCCAACAAAGTGGCTGAAATCTGATTGGATGTATTTTCCTTGCCACTATAATAATGCATCAGCCGATCCAGTTCTGCTGGATAGATGTTCGAAGGTAAATCTCTGTAATAGCTCGGTGCCAACTCAGGCTTGTATCGCTTAAGTTTGCTGTGATACCTAATCAGTGTGCTTATTGGTAGAAGAATGATTATGCCGGACACCATAATAGCTACAAGGTTAACAATACCATTGATTCTTCTTTCTCTTGTGCTTTTTTCTGCCGCTTCATTCTCCATATCGCGAAGGGCTTCATAACGATTTTGGTCCACTTGTAAATGTTCGCCATAAATGACACCCATCGGCATTAGAAAACGTGCCTCAATAAATTCCCCGGGTGGTACATTTTCTATTTGAAGCTGAACCGTTCCCGCATCAAAAAAAGATATATCACCACCACTGGGCCCATGAGCCCAGATTTCTGTGTTATCGGCGTTAGCCCCTTCCGGCAGATGAACCGTTACCGTTAGATTCTTAATCTTATATACGTTGCTACTGCTGACGTATTTATGAAAATAGTCCACACAATCATTATAGATTGTAGCCACTTCCGGTATGAGATAAGTAATCTTAAAAGTTTTTGTCATTTTCTCATCTACTCTATAATACCACTCGACCCTTGTTCCGCTACCGGAAGGTTGTACCGCATAGTAACCTTCCGGTCTATTGGTATCAAATCCTTCCATCTTCATAAATGGCGTCTCTCCATCATAGACCGCCACTTGATCAATAGAACCTTCTACGTCCAAATAGCCTCTTGAGAAATCACCTTGAAGAAAGGCATAGGTACGATACTCCTCAATATAAGCTTTGCCATCTTCCATAATTGTCACTTCGTAATGTAAATCTTTTAGTATGGATTTCCTACCATCGGCATTAAGAATACCTTGTTGGTTTTCATAGATTCCAAAAACAATTAAACCTACAATAAGCATTAAAAATAGCGTCAAAAAAAACTTTTTAATCACTTTATTCACCTCATTCTCTATTTTTTCTACAGAAAATAAAACTTTGATTTGAAATGCTTCTGGTTTCTCTTAAACGGTTGTATTTTTTTCTATGTAAATATCCAATGCCTTTATAGCTCTAAAGGCTATCTTAATACCCAGCACCATTATAAATAATGATAACCCTACTAAAGCTAATACAAAAACTGCATAAATAACTAAGAAAATAGATAGTCCAATCCCTGCTACTGCATTCATTTTTCTTCCCCCTCTTCATATTAGTATTTCTAATTATTATATTATCTTATTTTGTATTATTTTTCTAGCCTTCTTAAGATATTAACGTGTTGCCATGGCTTCAATGGCTTTCTTAATGGCTTCTGCCTTTTCCTTTGTCATGCTGTACCTTTTATAAAAATGATATGCCATGAGCAAAGCCACCAGTGTACCAAAGGCGACCACAAGGCCTAACCCAACAACGGTTACAGTTGGCTGAACAGAGAGACTTGAGTCAAAGCCAACCAAATCTAAAATAATCCCTAGTAAAAAAATGGCAACCGATTGAGAAATCTTATAGCTAAAGGTCAGACCACCATAATATAAGCCTTCCGACCGATGACCGGTCATCAGTTCTTCTTCATCTACTGTATCTGCTATCATGGAAAACGGTAGGGTAATCAAACCACCGATACCGATACCGGAAGGAATAACATATGCCATCATCCATATGGGATGGGCAATAACATACTCCCTAAACAATACCAATATTATGAAGAAAATAGAGCTTATAATCGATAGCTTAACCGCCAACAGTGCGGATGTTTTTTTATCCCGCCTCTTTGTATACGCCACCCAAAATTGTTGGGAAAGTACACTCAGACCAAACATAACACCAAAAAGTATACCAATCCCGTAATTATTAATCTTGAAAGTATAAGTATAGACATGAAGCCCCACTGCACCAACAATTGCCGTTGCTATATTGGCAGAAAGATAAGCCCCTGCTACATATAAATAATTCTTATTCTCCAGAATCACTTTGAATTCCATGATCATTAGCTTAATACTGCTTTTCTGAGTCACTTTGGTGTTCTTAGGTAAGAAAGGTATATATTTAAGCGTTGTTATAGTGGCAATACCTGCACAAATCAGAACAATCAGGGATAGGCTGATTCCCAACTGCTGATAAGCTAATGGGTTCAGTTGTCCTAATGGGTATAAAGATGTTGGCTTGAAGTAAAAAACCATACCAGCAACGGTGGTAAAAGCAACCCCAAGGATAAAAAAAACGGTTCTATAAGCCTGAATGGAAGTTCTTTCATGATAATCGCTAGACAATTCAGCACCAAGAGCATTATAAGGTGTTACTAGAATGGTCATGAAAGTTTTGACCATCATAACAGAAACAAATAAGAGAATCACTTTTAAGGCATAGGACCAAGAAGGTTGTATGCTCCATAACAGTCCGTTAAAAATAACCAGTCCAAAAGTACCTACAATCATAAACAGATGTCTTCGCCCAAATCGTTTACTCACGGCATAATCTGACATATGACCGATTAACAGATCACTAACCGCGTCCCACACCACACTGACGGCTATCACAAGACCAATGATTGTCCCTGATAAACCTAAGATGGTGGTTCCGAAAAATACCAAATAAGATGTTAATGCCTGCAGTATAATACCGTTTGACACATTTCCAATGCCATATGTCAACTTATCTTTAGTTTTTATCATACATACTCAACTTTCATGGTTTTAATGACTTCGACATGACCCATAGCGTATTGGAAAAACTGGGTACGACTTAGTATATCAAATTCTTCGACGATATCCTAGGTATGTGTTTAATTTTTAACCTAAACTTAATGCACCTGTTATGATTTTTGTTTACAAAAATTTCATATTCATTACCATAAGAAATAGCTTTCAATACTACATGTTTTATGGTAGAATATAAAATAGTTTGACACTCAAAGTAATTAAGGAGATTCTTATGCATACGAAAGCACTACAAATCGGAGATTTAACCATAAAAGTACCTATTATACAGGGTGGAATGGGCGTTGGTGTATCCAAATCACGCCTAGCAGCGGCTGTAGCCAATGCAGGTGGTGTTGGTGTCATCTCAGGTGCCCAGATCGGCTATATGGAAGATGACTTTCAAGCCAATCCTATAGAGGCCAATAAAAGAGCCCTAAGAAATGAAATCATAAAAGCAAAAACCAATGCGCCAACAGGGGTCGTCGCTGTCAACCTTATGGTCGCTATGCAAAATTACGCTGAATTTGTGAAGGTTGCTGTTGAAGCCAAAGTGGATATGATTATATCAGGAGCAGGCCTACCACTTGACTTGCCGGATCTTGTCAAGGACTCAAAAGTCAAAATCGTACCCATTATCTCTTCCTTAAGAGGCGCACAACTGATTATTAAACGGTGGCAGAAAAAATATGACAAAACACCGGATGCCATCGTGGTGGAAGGCGCTAAAGCCGGAGGTCATCTTGGCTTTAAATATGAGGAATTGATAGACGGCAGCAACCAAAGTCTGGTAGATATCGTTTCCGAACTAACGACTCACCTTAAAGAAGCTGGGCTTAAGATACCGGTTATTGCTGCCGGTGGTATCTATGATGTTCATGATATCAAAGAAGTCTTAGACGCAGGCGCTGAAGGTGTACAAATCGGTACAAGATTCGTTGTAACTGAGGAATGTGACGCCTCAGAAGCTTATAAAAAAGCATATTTAGATGCCACAGAAGAAGACATCAAAATCATGATGAGTCCTGTCGGATTACCTGGGCGAGCACTTAACAATCCTTTTCTTAGGCATGTAGAAGCTACACAGAAAGTTAAAATTGATCGCTGCTATAAATGTATTTATAAATGCAACCCGGCCCAAACACCTTTTTGTATAACCAAGGCGCTCATCGATGCCGTCGAAGGTCGGGTGGATGAAGGTTTGGTTTTTGTTGGTGCCAATGCCTTCCGCGTTAGTCACATGACCACCGTACAAGCTATTTTCGATGAGTTATCACCGGCTTTTGCCTTATAAAGTCTTAATTATGGTTAATTTATAATTTTCATGGGCCATTAAATCAATTTTTTTAAGGTCATCTAACTTTTTATTTTCTTCAATCACTTTTAAGATGGGTCTAAGTGGGTTATTCACATTGTAGCCCACTACTACGGCCATCTCATTACTTGACAACATCACATAACTGCCGACGGCGTAAGGCACAACCCGTCTTACAAAACGTCTGGCAATATCAATATCAAAAAGACCGGTTTCCCCTGAGTTGCCCATAATATATTCAATGGCCTCACTGGGTTGGATAAATGTTCCGTCAATACCTGATGTCATTTTATCGTAAACATTGGCTACCGATACGATTCTAGCATTTTTATGGATTTTGTTGCCTTTTCTTCCCATAGGATAACCTTCACCATTATAGGTTTCGTGATGCTCCAATATAGGTATAATGCTGGCACCGGTTAACATGGTGTTTTCTTTTATGAATTCATACCCCAATTCGACATGACTTTTGTAGATATTTTTCTCTTCTTCAGTAAAATCATCTTTATAAATCCACAGGTTATGATCTATCATGGCTAGACCTATGTCATGAAGCATAGCACCAATGGCCAATTCTTTTAGATTCATTCTTCCCATCATCATATCGATGCCTACAACTAAAGATAGTACGGTTACTTGAACCGCATGTTGATATAAGAAACCATTCATGTTTTTGATATCAACAAGACCCACCATAGCATCTTTGTTTTTTCCAATGTCCTCCATCATGTCATCAATAACGCCACTGATCTGATCAAAATACTTTTGATCCGCCATCATTGTCAATCTTTTTTTGATAGATTTTTTCTCTTTTTTTAGCTCAGTGATTTGATCATGAAGATCTCTTTGGACCATTTCGAAAACATGCTTCACTTCCCTAACTGCTTTGTTTCTAAGTTCCGGAGAAATCACATCCTGTATTTCACCTAAGCTATAATCATCTTTAATATAAACACTTATAATACCATTATCTCTTAGTTTTTCAATCAAATTCTCTGATAATCTAATGTTCGACTTAAGCAGCACGCTGCCTCTTTCGTTATAGATTGTTTTTGCAACGATGCTATCATTTTTAAGAGAATTAATAGGTACCAGTCTCATAATATCACTCTCCAATAATCTTTCTCATTATTTCTAATCTACATTAAATATACTAAACCTTAGAGATTAAGTAAACAGTTAGCGACTTAACTCTATTCAACTATTCACTATCTGTATTCTTTTTATATTTTACCCTATACATTTTATCGTTCCAATGATAAAATGATACTAGCTTTCCTACCCCCTAACTTTTTTAGTTCATCGGTTTGGACTTAGCCACTTCTACGGATTATTCTTATTGGAGGCAATCACATGAATACGACAGACTTCTCACCCATGATAACGGCCGAACCTATAGGTTTTATTGTTTATATCCAAAAAGATGGTGTCAACCTTACCTTTGCTCAATTTTGCAATGCATCTGAAATGGATGTTCTGGATGTTATGAGGGTCTTGACATCCTCAAGTGGTTTTAAAGCTGAACCTACCGATGCTATCGGCTTTTTCTTATTTGAAGATAATGCCAACAGATTTGTTAATGCCCTATTATCTCAGTGAGTGAAGACGATGCAGACGTATCGTCTTTTTTGATTTTTACTTATATGCTCTAAAAAACGATACCTTTAATCTAGCACAGAGAGGCTAAAAAGGAGATAATTATGTTAAAAGGAAAACATCTAATTGAATCCAACGATTTTTCTTTGGAAGAACAGGAAGAGATTTTCACCCTTGCCGACCGGATTATGGCTAATGAAGTCAACTATCTGGATGCTTGTCGAGGAAAACTTCTCTCAACCCTATTTTATGAACCCTCTACCAGAACCCGTTTCAGTTTTGAAGCTGCTATGCTTAGGCTTGGCGGTCAAGTTGTTGGCTTTTCCGAGCCCAACTCGTCCTCCGTATCCAAAGGTGAGAGTATTGCCGACACCATACGCACAGTCGGTTGCTACGCGGATATTGCCGTCATCCGGCATCCAAAAGAAGGTGCTCCAAAACTGGCTTCCAAAAACGCCAACATACCGGTGATTAATGCCGGCGACGGTGGCCACCAACATCCCACACAAACCTTAACCGATCTGCTCACCATACGGTCCCTAAAAAAATCCATCAACCATCAAGTCATCGGTCTTTGTGGCGATCTGAAGTTTGGCCGTACCGCCCATTCATTAGTTAAGGCTTTAAACAAATATGAAAATATCCGCTTTATTTTCATATCACCCATCGAGCTAACCATACCTGAATATATCCTTGAGGACTTGGATCCCGCTTCTTACACCTTAACCGACAACCTGGATGAAGTCATCGACCAACTGGATATCCTATATATGACTCGTATCCAAAAGGAACGTTTCTTTAATGAAGAGGAATACTTGCGACTTAAAGGTTATTACATCTTGACAAAAGACAAGTTGGTCACCGCCAAAGAGGATATGATTGTCATGCACCCTCTACCTCGGGTAGATGAAATCTGCTCTGATGTGGATGATGACCCAAGAGCTGTCTACTTCAAACAGGCCAAATTCGGTATGTACGTTCGTATGGCCTTGATTCTTAAACTACTGGGAGGTGCTTAATATGTTGGAAATTACCGGAATACACCGAGGTATTGTCATCGATCACATTAAGGCCGGTCTTGGCTATAAGATCTTCAAAGAATTAAAATTACAAGAGGTAGCTTATCCAACCGCCCTAATTCGTAATGTCCACTCCAACAAACTGGGCAAGAAGGATCTTATAAAAATTGATAACGTCATTGATTTGAACCTTAATGTTCTGGGTTTAATTGATCCTAATTTGACCATTACCATTATAGAAAACGGTCTGGTCATTGAAAAGAAGCAGATTAAGTTACCTGAAACGGTCGTCGGTATCCTATCCTGCAAGAACCCTAGGTGCATCACAACCACCGAGCACAACGTGGATACCACTTTTCATTTGGTCAATCGTCAAACCAAAGAATACCGATGTGAATTTTGCAATACCCGCGCCAAGTTATAAACCTATCACCTAGATTCTATGTGTAAAAAAATCCCAATTGCCTTTAAGCAAGCATTTGATAGGTCACTGGTCATTATCGCAAGTCCTTACACTTCAATTAAGCTGACTGTCCAAGATGTCCTTGATGCTCAATAGAAATTCTCGAGAAATGACTCATGACACTGTAAGGAGAAGATATGCCACGATTAGATCATTTGCTGCCCAATGTGATTGATGTATTTGAAAGTTACCCCTATAAAGTCAATATCAGCCTAAAAGATGGCCTTCTTATTTATGGCAACTCAAAATTTCTAGAAGGCACGCATCCTGAGGTTGCATCCCAGCTCATCGGTAACTACAACATCTTAACAGACCCACAACTTGAAAACTGGGGGTTAAAAGAACATGTAGAACTGGCCTTTAAAGGCCAGTTCGTTAAAACTACCATGATTAAATTTCCTTCAAAAACACTTCCTGATTTACTTTATCGCAAAGAAAGTGCATTTTTGATGATCTATCAAGATATTACATCCTTCCCTTTGTTGACCGCAGCAGGGGAATGGACACATGTGGTGACCTTGTTTGAACCGTGTATTCAACAAGCACAGCGCTCAGAATTATTGCTGGCCAAACATTACATAGAAAACAATTGGCAACAGACTATCACCATCGCTGAAGTGGCAAAAGCCGCTAATTTGAGCGCCTCACGCTTAAATGCCCTTTTTCGTAAAGAGCTCGGTTTTACCGTGCATGCCTATCAATTAGAGGTTCGCATGAAACATTTATGTGCATTGCTTTTAAACCCTGACATCTCTATTTCTAGCGCTTTTGAACACTGTGGCTTATCTTACAACAGCCACTATACGACTCAATTCAAAGCCTATTCCGGCCTTAATCCAACGCAATACCGTCAAAGAAACAACGCACGCTAAGTTTAAATAATAGTCGTTTTCTTACATATTCATAAGCCTTTTCTGACTAGGGGACCCTTTCGTTTAAAAGCTATAATAAGGCGTGGGGTCTTTTTCCCAAAACCGAAATTCTTAGTTTAGGTACTAGCATGAAAGGAGCTCTCAAACATGAAAAAACACTTCAGTTCTAAACAGCAATACAAGCAAATAGTCGGTCTGCTATTAATATCATTTTTAATGCTCTCCACGCTCTTTGCAATACCCGTTTTTGCAGATACCACACTACCGCATCCCAATCTCAACACCATCAAAGTCTATGACCTCAACGCAGCACCCATGCCTGTCGACGACTTACATCCCTATGGCTCAGCGCTACTGACGTTCAAAATCGACAACCTTCCAGGCGACACCGGTGATACCACCTTGGTTTGGTATGTCAATGTCGAAAAAAAAATCGGCACGAATGATTGGGTAATTGTCTCCAATCTACCGACTGTGGATTTTATGGTCAACAACATCGTCAGTGGTACCGCAAATATGTATCAATTTGAGCAACTTTGGATTGAAGACTACGAGTGGGACGGCAGTCGCACAATTAATTACCGCGTCAATGTGATGCTCGACGATATCGTCTCAAATCGTGGGGGCAATACTGCCTACAGCAATGTAGCCAGTTTAGGTTTAGTCTCCAGTCCTTGGGCACTTACAGAGTTACAACAAGCCCAAAGCCTCGGCTTAATCCCCCCTATTCTCAGTGGGGCAGACCTCACGAAGCCCATCACACGTGAGGAATTTTGTGAACTTGCCTTATTACTCTACGAAAAAACAATGGACACCACTGCACAAACTGTCAGCCCGAATCCCTTTACTGACACCTCAAATGCTCAAATACTCAAGGCCTTTAAGTTAGGCATTACCAACGGTATGTCGCCAACCACTTTCGAACCGAAAACCCTCATCAATCGGGAGCAATGTGCTGCTATGCTCTTTAGAACCATTCAGGCGATGAATCCCGATGGCGACTATAATATTGGTCATGTCAAAGATTTCCCCGATCAAAAATATATTTCCAGTTGGGCTGTTCAAGGTGCTAAGTACATGGCAGGTCTTGGCATCATTAAAGGCGACCCCGATGGTAGCTTCAAACCTAAAGCAATCACACCCGCTCAAACTGCAACCGGTTATGGACTGGCTACCCGTGAAGCCGCTATACTCATGTCTGTAAGAACATTTACTCAACCTTAACAGCGCCGGGGACTGTTCTAACTTTGGCTCTTCCTTTGTAGTCATGCCTAAAACTTTAGATATGAGTAATCGCCATTATCATCAGAGTCATTCTGATAGAGAATTCGGATATAAGTAGTCCTGCAAAAAAAGTGCTGTTAGAAGACATGGATACCTTCTTCTATAAGCACTTTTTTCCTTTTTTTACTTAATCGCTTATTATTATGCAAAACTTAAAACTTTACCTAAAAACATCTGTAAGGCTTCTGTTTTCGGATTGGCCAATATGTCTCTACCTTGCTCAACCACTTGACCTTCATCCATGAAAATAACATAATCTGCAACGTGTTTTACAAAACCTATTTCATGGGTAACCAATATAACATCTTTCTTCTCATCCACCAACTTCTTAATCGCATACAATACTTCCCAAGTTAAAACGGGATCAAGGGATGATGTCGGCTCATCTAGAAGAATGATTTCAGGTTTGATGGCCAAAGCTCTTGCAATAGAAGCCCTTTGAGATTGACCCCCACTAATTTGATGGGGCAACTTATCCTTGTGTTCTTCTAAACCAAAGTAAGTAAGGAGACTTAGTATTTCAGATGTGAAGGCTACTCTTTTTTGTCCGTGCACTTTTTCAAGGATCAGACTGATGTTCTCGAAGATTGACAAATGAGAAAAAAGATTATGATCTTGGAATACAAAGCCTACTTTCTTCCTATAGTCCCTGATATCTTCACGGCTCATCCAATCATCATTAATGGCAATGTCACCACTTTCAAAAGTTTCAAGACCTGCAATCAACCTGAGTAAGGTGGATTTTCCACTACCAGAAGCACCGATTAATGCCAACACTTGAACGTCTTGAATATCCATGGACAATTCATTTAGAATAACCTTGTTGTCATATTTTTTTATGAGTTTATCAATTTTAAGCTTCATCGGTACACCTCAGTTCTTGTAGTTCAGACGTACTTCCAGATACCGTACCAACTTAATCAGAGGTATCGTAATCAGTAAGTAGCCAAGGGTCATAATTAGAAAACCCTCTCGGGTTAAATAGGTGTTGGCAATAACATTGTTTACCCGATTATAATATTCACTTGTACCC
>PGZS01000136.1 GCA_002841435.1 Firmicutes bacterium HGW-Firmicutes-3
AAGGATGTTATTATTAATGGGGATTTGCCCGGCCTACAGGAACTGACGAAACAAGAGCAAGAACTGGCTGGGCTACTTTTGCGTCTTGAGAAGAAAAGAGTAAGTATTATTGAAGATATATGTTTGGTTACCAATAAGGTACCGGGCGAAATGACCGTAGCAAAGCTAATTGAACTCCTAGAAGGTCAAAAAGAAGAACAAGGCAAGCTAATAATAGCTGCGCAGCATTTAACAGAGGTGATTGAACCGCTTAGAGAGATGAATAAGATGAACGAGCAACTTATCGGGCAATCCCTTGAGTTCGTTGAGTTCACCATGAATGCCATACAAAGCATTAAAGAGCCGATTACCAGTGCAAGTTATAAACCAAAAGGTAAAAGCTATCAGCAAGGCAACAACACGAACTTCTTTGACGCTAAACAATAAAACAAGTTTAAATATAGGAGGTGACGCGCATGTCATCCATCAGCAGCTTATCTACCGCACTATCTGCTCTAAGGGCAAGTGAGTCAGCCCTTAATACAACCGCACATAACCTAACCAATGTCAATACAGATGGCTATGTCAGACAACAGATATTAATTAAAGAAAGCAACTATATTCATATTGGTAAAAACGGTACCTCAACCATGAGTGTCGGACTCGGTGCAGATATTCAGTCCATACGTCAAGTTAGAGATATTTTTCTAGATCAATCCTTTAGAGAAGAATCAGGCAGACAAGGCTTTTATGAAGCAACAGCAAAAGCCATAGAAGAAATAGAAACCATACTTGGAGAAACGGAAGGCGAATCGTTTTCAAAGATTCTAGATGATTTATGGATTTCAATTAATGAGTTATCTAAGCATCCGGATGGTTTGGAAACGCGAGGTTCTTTCGTTCAGAATGCCGTTATATTTGTAGAAAAAGCTAATTTGATTATGAATCAGCTTAATGATTATCAAAGAAATGTGAACACAGAGATTACGGATCAGATCAATCGGATCAACACCATCGGAAAAGAAATGAATATGTTAAACGACACCATATCCAAAGCAGAACTTGCCGGTGGCAATGCCAATGACTTTAGAGACCTTAGAAATAAGCTCTTAGATGAACTCTCAACCATGGTGAGTGTAAAATATAGAGAAGATAAAGATGGTGCATTATTGGTGAGTGTTGAGAATGTACCCTTTGTCATTAAAGGCGATTATGTGCCTATGGGCACCATGCAAGCAGAACCTTTTAGCATGTTGATTCGTCCCAGTTGGCCCCATTTGAATGAACCGGTATTTAACTTTGACAATCCAATCGGTCCTCAGTACGATAATGATGTGGGTAAATTAAAAGGTCTAATATTGGCGCGTGGCACCAGAAGTGCGAACTACTTAGATCTTAATGATGTGAATGTTTATAATAGTCAAATTAAAGAATCGGCCATTATGTCCGCACAAGCTCAATTTGATAATCTAATTCATGGTATTGTAACCATGATTAACAATACAGTTTCTCCCAACCTACCGGGACCGCCCCAAGAGTTGGACATTGCAAGTGCACCTTATGGTCTAAACGGTACGCAGGGTGATGAGATTTTTTCCAGAAGATTCATGCCAAGATATGATGCTGTATCTGGTGCGTATAACGAAGAAGACCAGGCGAACCAATATTCTCTCTATTCAGCAGGCAACTTGATGATTAATCCGGATATCCTAACGGATTACAACAGGATTGCTCTAAGCCAGAATCTAGGCTATGACGGTGACAGTCAAGTGGCTTCAAGATTACTTGAGCAATGGGATGCTAGTTTTAGCACCTTAGAGCCGGGGACAACAGGTGCTATGAGTTTTAGAGAGTATTATACCGGTTTTGTAGGCAATTTGGGTAATCTAGGCTATACTGCTAAGAATCAGACGAAAAACCAACAATTAATGGCAACCCAGATTGACAATCAAAGAAAGACCTTAACAGGTGTCTCTTCAGATGAAGAATTAGGGAATATGATGAAATATCAACATGCGTATAATGCCGCGGCTAGAGTTGTAACAACTGTGGACCGTATGATTGAACAAGTGGTAACATCACTAGGTCTTGTTGGAAGATAATAAAAAGACAATAATTTAAGGAGGTATGACAATGGGATCAGCATTTTTTGGTATTGGGGTTGGAACCCAAGGCCTATATACAGCAAAGACAGCACTAGATATCACGAACCATAATATTGCCAACGCTGAAACCGTTGGCTACAGCCGCCAATATGGCTTACAGTCTGCCACCAGACCATTACCAAACGGTATGAAAGGCATGGTGGGCACAGGGTCAGAGATTACCAATATTCTTCAACATAGAGATGGCTATCTGGATAACAAATATTGGAGCATGATTAATAAGTTGGGCGAATATCAAGTCAAAGATGAAATACTCAGTCAGATGGAAATACTGTTTAACGAGCCATCTGAAACGGGTTACAGTACCTTTTTTAACAATATTTTTGAAAGTCTTCAGACGTTGTCAAAAAATCCCGGAGACACAACGGTGAGAAATGCCTTTGTAACCTCATTGGAATCTTTTGCAACCTATATGAATGATGTAAGCAAGCAATTATCCACCTTACAAAAAGAAACCAATTTTGGTATCAAGACCAATATAGACCAGATTAATTTTTTCGCTCAACAATTAGCATCCCTTAATCATCAGATTGGAAATATGGAACTGTCCGGCAAGTCGGCCAATGACTTAAGAGATGAAAGAAACCGTATCATTGACAATTTATCAAAAATAGTTAATGTAGACACAAAAGAAATAACCGATGCAAATGGTAAGAAAACATTTCGTGTATCCATAAATGGTCAAAGTCTTGTTTTTGGAACCTCTGCCAATTACTTAGAAGTAAAACCCAGAACCTATTTAAACAATCCGGAAGATCAAGTGGATATGTACGATATCTATTGGAAATCAGGAAAAGAGCTCTACCTAAACAATGATAACCTCTCTGGGGAATTGAAGGGTTATATTGATCTTAGAGATGGCAATAACGGACAGAATTTTAAAGGTGCCATTTTGTCAGGAGAAGGGACAAATACCCTTGTCGTAAATAATCCATCACGTACCGATATACCTGCAGCAGGAGAGTTGAACATCGGTGGGACACTGATTACTTATAGCAGTGCTACCTTCGACCCGGTACTGAATCAGATGACTTTTAACTTGGATGCACCGGCACCGGCAGGCGTGGACGGGATAGCCACCTTTATTGGCGACAATCAGCCCTTTAAAGGTATACCCTATTATACAAGTGAGCTCAACCATTTTGTTAGAACGATTGCTAGAGAGTTTAATGCTATTAACGAAAGTGGTAATGGTGGAACGGGCACCCAGTTATTCACCTACAAAGGTTATAGTGGCGCACCACCTCTAAATGTGAATGACCTAACCAGTTATGAAAAGATGAACATAAACAATTTTACAGTAAACCAAGCTGTCATAGAAAACTTGTCTTTGGTAGAGACCTCAGCAACAGTAGATCACGGAGAAAGCGCCAACGATTTAATATTAAAGCTGATTGAAAAAAGACATGATACAAACATGTTTGCCAAAGGTAAACCGGACAACTTCATGCAATCACTCCTTGGAACCCTTGGCATTGACGCCAAACAGGTCATAAGTTTTAAGAAGGGTCAGGAGAACCTGATGCTCCTAGTGACCAATCAAAGATTATCCGTCTCCGGAGTGGACCTAAATGAAGAGACCATGAACATGTTGAAATTTCAGCAAGCTTACAATGTATCGGCCAAGATCATCAGTGTCATGGATGAAATCTACAATGTGACCATCAATCAGATGGGTGCTAGATAAGAGGTGATAGTATGCGTATAACCAATTCAATGATGACCAATAACGTACTTCTTAATATTAATAGGAATAGAGAAACACTAAGTCTGTACGAAACACAGATGGCAACAGGCAAGAAGATTCAAAAGCCTTCGGATAACCCCATTGTGGCGATTAGAGCCCTTAAGTTTCGTAACAATGTAAATGAGATTAGGCAGTATAAGACCAATGCAGAAGATGCTATATCTTGGGCAGGTGTTACGGAGCAATCTGTCAGTAACGTAACAGAGATTTTAAAAAGGGTTCGGGACTTAAGTGTTCAAGCCACTTCAGACATATTGAATATTGATAATAGAAAAAATGTCGTCACGGAAATAGAACAGCTTATGGAGCAGTTTGTGAATGAAGGCAATACAACGTATGCCGGTCGCCATGTTTTTTCCGGCTACAAAACCAATATGCCTTTGGTCTTTACGGAAACATCCGGTGATGTCTATGAGTTGACACAGGGTTTTAAAGCTTCAGATGTAGAAAAGGCGAAGCGGGTGGTTGATAATGAGATTATTGACGTGCACAGAATCCGTTTAGGCTATACCGATGTATCCAATCCCGACACGACTTCACTTATACCCCCTTTTACAACGGTTAATACGTTAAATTCAGCAGATATTGGAGCCATGACCCCTGCTGTTGGTGAGGTTAATTTTATACAAGATACAGGGGAATTAATTTTTCATCCCGATGATGTGGTAAATATTCCCAATCCACTGGATTTCACCTATGAAAAAACAGGTTTTAATAAAGGTGACCTTATGCCCGATCATTATTTCGACGGGCAGAATCTAACCACAGGCAGTGTTTTTACAGTCAGCAATGAAAAAATGCTTTACCAGATCAGTTATAGCCAGCAAATGTCTATTAATACCATGGGCTACGATGTTATTGGAATTGATCTGGTTCGAGATGTCGAAGAACTCATTAATGCCACAAAAAGCATTACAGATGACGGTACCTTAACCACCGCCCTTCAAGAAGATTTATTAGGCGATGTCTTTAATAAGCTCATCGGCAAGATGGATAAGCATATCGGCAAATTACTGAACACCAGAGCCGAAATTGGTGGCAAGATTAACCGTTTGGAGTTGACCATTAATCGGCTTAGTGAAGACAATCTGAATTTTACGGACTTGCTGTCTAAGAATGAAGATGTGGACTATGCGGAGGTCATCATGAAGATGGCGGCTCAAGAAATGGTTTATAATGCGAGTTTGGCAGCATCAGCTAAGATTATTCAACCGACCTTATTGGATTTTATCCGATGATGAAGAACAAAGAGGCTACGCATCGCTTTGCAAAGCAAATTGCTCCGGAAGGAAAGGTCCTTGACGTATTCTGCCAGGCTTCAAGGCTGAATACTAAAGTATGACTTTCCGAGAAGAGGCGGCTTATGAATTATTTGCCAAACAGCGTCAAAAAAGATAGAATATAAATTATGAGTAGTTAAGGCATTAAAATTATATATAAAACCAAAAAAAAGGGAGTGTCTATGATGAAGATTAATACCAAGCATTTTGGAGAAGTGGAAATCGATGAGGCGAGAATTGTAGTGTTTGAACAAGGCATCTTTGGATTTGAAGATAGTAAACGCTATGTTATGCTTTATGAAGATGAAGATACAAAAAACGGCTTATGCTGGATGCAATCCGTAGATGACGAAGGCTTATCTTTGCCTGTAATCAACCCTATGTTTTGGTTTCCGGATTACAGCCCGGAAGTGGCAGATGAACAGATTGCTAGAATCGGTGCGTTGAAGGAAGAAGACTTGAATTTATTTTCTGTTGTGGTAATTACCGATAACATTGAATCTATGACCACTAACTTAAAAGCACCAATTGTAGTAAATATTCAAACTAAAAAAGGCATACAAGTCATAGCTGCCAATGAAGAATACGAGATCAAGCACAATCTCTATGAGCAAATGAAGCTTATGAAGGCTGGTGAGTAATCATGTTGGCCTTATCAAGAAAGTTAGGAGAATCTATTATCATTAATGATGACATAGTCATCACGGTGTTGGATATCTCAAAAGATCAGATTAAGATTGGCATCGAAGCACCCAAAAGTGTCCCTATTCATAGGAAAGAAGTGTATCTACAAATTCAGGAAGAAAACAAGGCCGCAGCCGCTGGTAACGACAGTGCCATAAGTAAACTTAAAGACTTTTTAAAATAAAATAAATATTTTTATAATTACTATTAAGGTCTTTGGAAAAGGGGACGATATATTACCTGTAACGAACAAAGCTCGTTGGCCAACGAGTGCCAGCATGGAAGCTGGCATATTCGACAATAACTTGGCTATTGTAAAATCTAAGTACAATAGCC
>PGZS01000137.1 GCA_002841435.1 Firmicutes bacterium HGW-Firmicutes-3
CCCGATAAGACGTCAATTTTTCCGTTATTTTATATTGTATATATCGCAGTTAACCTTAAGTATTACTTTTGTTTCAGTCTTATCCTTTATACCAATCCATTTATCGATTATCAAAGTAATCGTTGATTTATTACTCTTTGTAGGAAGTTTTTTTATTCAAAAAAATTGGGTATTTAAACTCCGAAAACATCACATTTAACTATAAAAAAGGACACAAGTTCTCGTCATTTAGAGATACTTAAGTCCTTTTTTTTACTTAAAATTTAATTTAATCAGTTTTTTTAAATATCCATTGAAACATAATTGGAAATCGTTTTTCCCAATCAGTTTCATTATGAATTCCACCTTTATCAATGACAAATTTTAACTCACTGTCTTGAAATCCTACTTCTTGTAAAGCATGAAGGATATTTTTACTACAATTGACATAGACTTCTGGAAAATTTGAAATAGCGTGATTGCTCGTCTCTTGAGTACCGACATCTAAATAAATGCTCATCGATTGGTTTTTGCCATTCTTTTTAATCAACTTGATAACTTCATCTTCCGCAAAATAGAAAGCTGATGAAAATGCCCCAATTTTAGAGAAAATATCTTGATGAGTGATTCCAGCACATAAGGAAATCAAACCGCCCATTGAGCTACCACAAATACCCGTATGTTCTCTATCTGATAAAGTCTTAAAATTAAGATCTATATAAGGTTTCAAAGTTTTCACGATAAAGTCAATATACTGAAAACCTTCACCGCCTGGCATGCCAGTTGATAATGCTTGAGGGAGATAATAACCCACTATTTCACTTTTCCAAGGCGAGTATTCAGAATATCGATATAATTCACCATTGTCTATACCAACGATAATGCAATCTTTTTCAGGCGATATTTCATGATTCTTATCCAGTATTTCAGCAACATTCCAAATCTGACCAAAAGCAGAATCTTTGATGGAAAAAAGATTCTGAGCATCTTGCATATATAGAACTGGATAACGTCTATCCGTTTCATCATACTCTGGAGGTAGATAAATCCTTAGTGTACGCGTTCTATTTAATTGTGGCATATGGAAATGATTGATGATTTTTATATTGCTACTTTTCATAACTATCAACTCAACTTTCCGAGAGAATAATAATTCATTAATTTCTATTATATCATAGAAATTATCATTAAAATAGAGACTCAAATCTATGAAATCTAAGATGTCTATGTTAAGAGACAATTTGTAATTTCGCATACAAAAACCCTATAAAATAGCTCAAACATTAAATAGAGAAATATTTTATAGGGTTTCATTTATTTTTTTGTAGCTAGTTCAATTACTTTGTAGGCACCATGGTATTTATTGATTTTATTTAGTTTTAATATATTATGATTCATCGACAATAAAATTTCTTTATTTGAAATCAAGGAACTTAACATCATTGTAATCTTATCTAGTGTATCACACTCAAACGTTCCATCTCCCATTTCACTTGAATGAATAGCTCCATAAGCTTCATGGCCACCGACTCTTTTTATAAAGAATTTAGGAATTGGATAATAGGATAGTTCACTTGGCTTTGTAACAATCAAATCCATAAATCTCATTATCAAATTGGTAGAATAAACCGCTTCAAAAATGTCTTTATGATAAATAGCATAAATTCCACCGTTCAATGAATCAACATTTGAAACAAGTTCTTGATATTTATCATAAGAATCAAAATACTTTTCTGTTAAATTATCTAAATCACTAATAGCGTCTTTTAAATAATACCATACATTTAAGTGATCCCCGAAATTAATAAACAACTGAACTTTTCTTGTTTTGATAAATGGCATTAAATATTCAAGAACACATTTAAAAATGTCTTTTCCTGCACCTGCTCCTCCAACGGGAAGTAGAATTCTTAAGGGTTTATTTTGTTGGATTCTTTTGAGTCGAGCTTCAGTATCAACTTCGATGTTACTGACTAGTTCATGGTCTATATAATACCCTGTTTCGTAAATACTTCCTTTGGGCATCTCTAATAATGTTGTTTTAGCCATGCCATTAAGTAATTTGTATCCAAGATAAGCAAATGGTGTTTGAACAGTATGGATACTACCCTCAGCCAAATGTAGTGCCATTGGCCAGTTATCTGGGATTGCATTAATTACTTGTGATAAACCGCTATGAATAGCTCCTTGAGATGGCCATACATGCGTCCCAATAAATGGGATATCTTTAGGGAAGTCATTATACATTGGGATATAGATTTCCGAATTCTTTTGATCAACTGCGTTATAATCTATTTTTCTGAATCCTTCACTATTTAATGGCTCCCAAAAAAATTTATTAAATAACTTATATTTTTGAGACCATCTACTTCCCATACTGTATAAATCGTTTTGATGTTTTATTACTTTCGAACCTACACTTTCAGGAAATCCGCTCAGATCAAACCATAAAGGCTTATATCCCAAGGCATTTGCGCAAGATGCAAATGCAATTGCAATTCGATAATGTCCAAAACCCATTCGGATATTTCCAATAACGATGGATTTTTCAGGGAGTATTAAGGGAGTATCGCTTGATACAAGATTAGAAACATTAAGATTTAGTAAAGTTTGGTTTGGTTCAGCACTCATATGGTAAACACATTTTGAGTCATCACCGAATTTCTTAATAAATTTAGCTTTTGATTTATTTGCTTTAATAATGACTTTTGGTGAAATAGTATTACCAAATATTACTTTCGTTTTATCCATCATTTTTTACTTCTCTTCTAATGTTTTGATAATATTATTTTCGTTATATCTCGAAAGAATTACTGCGCCTAAAATCGTAAATGATACTGCAACAATCAAGGCGATTCGATATCCCATACCATTACCATTGCCAATAGTTGCCAAAGAAGTAAAAATTAAAATTGCAATGGATTGACCTAATTTGAATGAAAAAGTACGAGCAGCAAAAAACATGCCTTCTCGATTTTCACCGGTCGTCTTGCTTTCTACTTGAGCAATATCTGCGACAATAGCTTGTGGCAGTATTCCTAGAACCGCCATGGGTATAGCTGCCCCAACTGCAATAATGTAACCTTGGATTGTCGTAGATATACTCATTAATCCTGAAAAACTCGTAAAAACGAATACTAGTGCAAATAAAACAAATGCGGATATCACTAATGTTTTTTTGCCTATTTTTTTTGCAATAATGTTAACAGGCATATAGAATATGAAAGAAACAAATGTCATTGCTAGAAATAATGTTGAAATCATGCCTTCTTCAAGTTTAAGTAAATCAACGACGAAGAATGAAAGTCCTGTTTGAAATATGGTTAAAGCTAACCAATAAGATATATCTGAAGCTATGAAAATTCTAAAATTTTTATTTTTAAAAGTTTTAACTAAAGATTCAAACGTTTTTGACTTTGAAGGTTTAGTATCTGAATAATCCTTTTCTCTTATAAAAAAAGAAGGAATCAACATGAAAATCAATGCAAGTGCAGATAAAATTACAAAAGTTAATCTAATTGCTGAAATTCTTTCCATTCCACCACTTACAAATGTTCCCCATATAAAAGGTGAAGAAAATGCAATTGCTTGTCCTAAAATAAAAGTAATCGATATAAACGTAGAAATATTAATTTTATCATTTTGAGTTTTTCCTAATTCAGGAATTAGTGCGTTATAAGGAGTACAATACATCGTCATAAACAAATAGAATAAAAGTACCGATATTACTAACCATATGTTGTTTAACGTTGATACATAATTATTTGGCATCACAAATATCAAAACTGTAAACAATGCGAATGGTAATGCTGAATATCTCATAAACGGAATTCTTCTACCTAGTTTATGATTTGAACGATCTGACATAGATGCAATGATTGGATCTGTAAAAGCATCAAAAACCCTACCTAAGGCTACGATTGCTCCAACAATCGTCAAAACCCCTAAAATTACCTTTCCTTGTGAAATATACAAAGAATGTCCTGCAGCCAAGATTTCTTCTGCTGGTTGATAAAAATAGACCAACCAATTGACGATAATACCACTTAATAATGACCACCCAAGTTGTCCAATTGCAAAAATCCACATGACTTTTTTTGTTATTTTTTTCATAATAATCTCACTTTCGTTTTATGTATTCTAAACATATATCAAGTGCCATCTTGATTTGTGTAGTGTCTTTTACTATCTCATCAGAATGAAGCATATTCCCGTTCGAAGCTAGTTTTTTACAAATTCCTAAAATCATATGAGTCGTTGTATAATAATAAGTATTAGAATCTACTTCTCCTTTGATACTTCCATCAATAACACCTTGTGAAAATAGATGATCAAATAATTTTTTTATTAAATATAGAGTTTGATCATAGTCAAGCAAAGCATCTTTCGAGATATTTTCTTGTATAATAAGTGAATCAAATTGATCAAGAAAAACAAAGGTTGGTTTATGACTTTCATACCCTTCGATGAAATAATGGAAAAATGTGGAAACTGATTCATATCCATTTTTTGAATTATTCTGTTGCTTCAATGTATTGTATATGTCTTTCCATAAAGAAATTCCAACTTGGATTATCAAGTTGACTCTAGAAGTAAAATAACGATAAATCGTAGCTTCACCAATTTCAATCTTTTTCGCAATATCAGAAATCGAAAAAGTGTTTATACCTGCTTCCAAAAATAAAGATTTAATATTTTCTAGAACCAAATCATATTTTGCTTGTTGTAGAGAAGTCATGACTTCAACCCCTTTTTTTTGATAGAGTTACTATCATTATTATAGTAATTCTATCATTTGATGAAAGCGGTGTCAATATCTATTATTAAATAAATATTAGAAAGGGCTCTATAAACTACTAAAGATGATGTTTTAATTGATATTCATCATTTTTCTCTCAAATGAAGGAATTACCGTTATGATATTTTTGATAATAATATATTGGAGTAATAAAAAACTAACAATCGATTAGAATGTTAGTTTTATTTATTATAAATTATTTATTTCTATCATTTTTTTATAACTACGTAAATCTTGATAAATTTCGTTGGTTATTGGACTTCTCTTTTTCTTGGTCAGTGTGTAAATTTCGAATCCTAAGACTGCTAAATTAACAACCAATGCTGAGATAGATAAGATATATTTAGCAAAAGGACTATTTGTAGATACAATATTAAAAGCATTTAAACTATCATAGTTTGGAAATGTTAGGGTGAACATTGCCCAAAGCGCTAAAGTTTGAGCTCTATGTTGAAGCCATGCTCCTTTTGTACTGAAGAAAGACAATAAAGTTGATGAAAATATTAATGCAACCCCAGCATAAAATGCTCTTTCTGGAATACAGTTATATACATACGATAAATTCCAAACACCGTATGCAATAACCCAAAACCACTGTTGATCTGCCCAAATCATGTCTTTTGATTTAGTTTTTGCTACTCTTATTCCGAACCAACCAGTAATAGTTATTATGCTAAGAATTCCGGCAATACCATTGATAATATTCCACGGACCTCCAATTAAGGTAAGTCCATTTTCTACAACATTAACTTTTGAAAACACCTCAAAATCCCGAAATACTGCTTCTAGAATATTAACGCTTAGAATCAAACCCGGAAATAACAGAATCCATTTCTTTTTTTGTAGCTTTTCAAAGTATCTGATAGCCATGAAGCCTACAACGCCAGCTAAAGCACTATAAGTTTTTACCCAAGCAAACCAGTTTCCTGATGTATTTTCATTATCAGTTTTTCCCCAGATGAAGATTGTGAAGATTACTGGTATAAGAATGAACGTTATAACTGAAAGAATTTTACTTCTTCTAGTTAATTCATTCAATAAAATTAAACCAATAAAAACTGCTATAAACGTTAGAACATTAACAAACGAATAATTTTCGAAAAATAGCATATTTGTCACCTCATATTTTGTTTTCTAGTAAAAATTATAGCATAGAAAACATCAGATGGTTTCGCATAAATAAACATCTAAATAGCAAAATAATCATATTTTAAACATAGAAAAAAGACTCAAATAAAATGAGTCTTATATTAGAGAAATTACAGATTTGATTTCAGATATTTTACTTATAAAGAATGATTTATCTCATAACTGCAATACGTAATATTGTAGTTTTGATCTTGAACTAATTGATAAATATTCCTTGTCAATATTTCAAGACTAGCTCGTGATTTATTTGAAT
>PGZS01000138.1 GCA_002841435.1 Firmicutes bacterium HGW-Firmicutes-3
TAATAAGCAAAAAAGGGTTAAAGAATTAAGTAGTCAGATCAAAGAGGTGGAGGAACTAAAGCAAAAGCAAGTGGCAGAGCTGACGACTCTTTTTCGGACCATGGATGAAATAATGAAACACTTTGGTGGGTTAGCCCTTGGTGCTGACAGTGTACTTGAAATGAATAGAAAGGCTCGAGATGAGATTGATTGGATTAAAGATAAAGGTGAAAATCTAGAACATAAGATTGATGGTTTTGTAAACCGGGAAAACAAAAAACAGGAGAACTATATTGTTAGAACCTTTGATTATGCTATGGAGGAGCTTGAAACCATCAAAACATCCTATGGGGCCAATATGCGCAAAGATAACTTTGATACATTGGGGAATCTTTCCTATATGCATGAGCGTCTTGTGGATAATATTCAATTATTGGAAAAGCAAATACCCTTCGTTCAAAAGGTTGTAGATGATTACCCGGGTATGATAGCCGGATGCTTTAAGGATGCCGGTTTATCCAAACAAGAATTAATGATTCTGAACAAAGGGCAAGTGTATGGTCCCCTTAAAGTTGGTATAGAACATTATGGAATCAAGTCAATGGGCTATCCCACAATGAATAAAGACGTTCAGACAGTTTGTAATCTGGTGAGCACCTATTATCGTAAGGATCTGTTCTTTGACTATTCAGCTTATGGTTTAAACGGTCAAGTGACCATCAATAAAACATCCGTGGAGGGCAAAGGTTTTTATAATAATGTGAAAAGCAATGTATCCGGTCTAGATGTTCAAAACATATTTGATGAGGTGTTACCGGTAGAGTACCCCTTTGATAACACCTTACCTTCTGCCCGAGTACCTTTCGATGAGGAGACAACAAGTAAAGAAGAGGAGGGGTTTGAAGAAACTGAACTCACTGCACTTGACGGGGTGATTTTCTCCAATCTCACCCAAATTGGTACGGATTTTAAAGACCTTTTGTTGCTGAATGAATATGCCATTGGCATGTTTACTTCTATGACAGGGAAGTATAATGAAGACCAGGATGCATTAACTTTGTCCGGATATAAGAAAAAAGACCATGTACTTGACTCGGAGCTTGAGTATATCGTAACAGGAAAGACGAACCAATTAGAAGCGGTAACGACCATATCCACAAAAATAGTGGGTATGAGAATTGCCTTAAATACCATACACTTGGTAACGGATCCCTCAAAAAGAACCATAATCATGAACCTAGCTAATGCAGTTGCAGGTTGGTGGAGTTTAGGTGTTGGTGCTTTAGCCATTGCCTTAATCATTGGTTTGTTATGGGCAACTGCGGAAAGCTTAGTGGATTTAGTCATGCTTTTACAAGGTCAGAAAGTGCCTTTGCTAAAAACAAAAACCACTTGGTTCTTAGGTCCTGAGAATCTAACATCTGAAATCGTAGAACGTGGCGGTGAGATAGCGATACAAAAAACACAGGATACACTCAAGGGTCTTCAGGATAAAACACAGAAATGGGTAGTCGGACTTAAGGATCACCTAAGTAAGGATGTTAAAGGATTATTAGAAGAGCAGATTCAGATTATGCAGATGGAAGGTGCTCAGATGGCCGATGCCATGGCCCAAAGCTATGAAGATGATTTGTATAGAAAGATGGATGGTATATTGTTATCTTACAGTGAAGGTGTAGCCTTAAGTGACGGTTTTACTTCAGATTATCCAAGAACAGATAGTCGATATGAAATACTGGAGATGTTCAAACGAGATGTTGCATCAGGTACTCGAAACAAGGAAATCACCCAGTCATTATTATCTGAAATCAAGAGAGATTTACAAGCTTCTTATACCTTTAGAATTGAAAAACATAAAGACCTAATTATCAGGGAAGCATCAGAGATTACAGATCAAGGATTTGACCTGTTAGAGCATACGGTTAACCAACGAATTGAAGTACTAGCAAAAAAAGGCGAGCAAATATCCGCCGATTTTATCCTTGAACAGACAGAACGTATTAAAAAAGATACAGGAAGTATGTTGTTGGAAAAAAGTCCGACTGTAGACTCAAAAGTAAAAGGTGAACAATTGACCGAATTTATTCCTTCAGCAGACTACGAAGATTATTTAAGACTTTTTATGCTAATGGATTGGGAAAAATTGGATGAACGGGTACTGCGTATGCTTGATGTGATAGAGATTAATATGAAAAAGGGTAAGGAAAAAGCGTCATGGACATTAGCGGACTATGTATTTGGATTAGACAGTAGAGCGACTTTTAAAGTCAGATATGGATTCATAAATGTTATGCCCGGTTTACAAGACCGAAAGAGTCGTTTTAAAGGTCACCATAGAGTAGTTGTAGAAGTGGGCAATGGTTATGAATAGACGAAAAGGTGCCTTAACGATTGAGGCCTCTATCTTATTACCTTTTTTTATTGTGACTCTAGGCTTTATATTATATTTTATGAAGGTTTTTTATATTCAATCAGAAATAGATGGGGCTATGACAAGAATGGCCCACGATATGTCTGTCTATGCCTATGCTTTCGATAAAACAGGCGTGGCGGATGCCCAACAAGAAGCATATATAGATGCTTATGCATCTCGTGAGTATAAGTCGTCGCTAGAAGCTTTATTAATGAACGTTGATTTGCAATCCTTTGGGCAGGGACAATTTAATCTGGACCCTATACTAGGAAGCCAAGATGAACCGGTAGAAAAGAAGGATGCGTTGGGATGGAAATCAATAGAATTGGCCATTCAAATGGACAAAATTCACAACCAGATTTTTAATTTGGCATCAGAAATTAACCGGCATTATAAGGAAGCCTTAACTCATACAAAGGGCCTTGCTTTATCTGAAATGATGGATTTTTCAAACGGTATAGTAGCGGCACAAATATCCGGGGCTATGTTTAAGAATTATTTGGAGGATGAACAATTAAGGGCATGGGGTGTTTACAGTGAAAAAGGTGTTATTGATTTCTCGGCATCTACCATGATGTTATATGATGATACCATAAATATTGTGGCAAGGTATCGAATTGATTTGCCTTTTGGCGGTTTTATTAAAGACGGATTACCAATCTATCAATCTGTTAAGGTGAGAGCTTTTACAGGTAGTTACGATGGCAATACCTCGATGAGAAAAATAAAAGCGCCTCAAGATCCCCTCTACTTTATTGCAACAGCATCTTCAGAGAATTACAGTTATCATGTCTATTCTTGTCTGGTAAAAGATCTTTATGAAGGCAGATATAGCGAACAGGTTGTAGATGAGGGGAAGTTGTGCATGTATTGTATGTCAAACTATACCTTACCGACAAGTCAGGATGAAAAGGAGATATATCCGGTTTATTACACCAGCAGAACGGCTAAAGTACATTTGAGTAGACATTGTCCTAGAATTAGAGCAATAGAAATTGAGGCGGTTACAAAACAAGAAGCTGAAGCAAAAGGTTATCAGCCCTGTAAAAAACATGGCTGTGTTGAGAAGACGGAGGATCACTAGGATGGCATATATGGGAGCAGTGCTTATAGGAGGCGTTACCGGTCATTATCTTAGCAATAATAAAAATGACATGAAAAATAAAATACTGTGGATGCTAACTGCCATCATTATAAGTCTTGGATTGCACTTTTTATGTGCGCATCAATTTGAAGAGGATATAGCTTGTTTAATACACTATATGACGTCAGTTTTGTTATTGACCATTGGTTGTATGGATTATCGAGAACTGAATGTGCCAATGGATTTGATACTTGTTGGCGGGATTTTAGGCCTCTATTTAAATGTGACTTCGCCGGCGCTGAATGGATGGATGAATCTGTTGAGTGCTATAGTAGCATTGCTGGTACTTGTTGTTATTAGTCGCATTTCCAGAGGCGGATTTGGTGAAGGCGATGCCTATGTTATGGCACTAATAGGCTTGTTTTATGGTGGTTTCTATATAATGATAGTAGGCATGATCGCGTTGATATTATCAGGTGCCTTTAGTCTGATATATTTGATAATTGGTAAAGCAGATCGTAAGACACTTTTGCCATTTGTGCCCTTTCTTGCAGCAGCTCATTTAATTCTGGTTTGGATATAGGTGATGAGATGAAAAAAGGTAGTATAACCATTGAGGCATGCATTGTTATACCAATTATTCTCTTGATATTGGCGGTGTTGCTCATGACAAGCCTATACCTTCATGATATAATTGTATTAAGATCTGTGAATACTTTAAGAGGTGATCATCAGGTGATAACCGGCGAAGCCTACGAAGAAAAAGAAGGTTGGATTCTTTTTGCGATAAAAGGCGATCACAAAAGCCGACGCACATCAAAATTATGGCATGATGTGTATGTAAACCGTATTCATGACAAAGGAAAAACCACCTTGTTCGGCTTTAATCATAGCTTGGATGATGAAAGAAGCTTCAAAGTCCTTAGACCTAAAGCCTATGTGAGGATGTTGGATTTCATGGATGATGCAACAGACAAGATCGGCTATACGAGAGCTATTAAGGATCAAGTGGATTTACAGGTGTCGACTTTTCTTGACACCATAACAAACTAAGTGTTATTATAATTTTTTTCTAATTGTTTATTAATAAAACTGTTGTACAATACAGTTAAACAATATATTTCTACAACAGAAGGAGCGAAACGATTATGAATAAAATGAGAGTATCAAGTAGTACTGTTTTTGGTATTATTCTTATAGCAGTGGGTATTATTTCGTTGTTAAGTAGCTTAGGTTATGTTGAGTCTTGGGATCTCTATAGCACATTTTGGCCACTTATACTCATATTATTGGGCATCAAGCATTTAGTGGATTATCAATCATCTAACTTGTTTGGTTTAATACTAATCTTAATCGGTACCTTATTTCAGTTAGACAATCTGAACATCATGTATTTTAAAGATTTGAGTGTGGGAGAAATGATGATTCCTATGATTATCATACTCATAGGTCTAAGCTTTATCATACCAAAAGGCGATACAGGTAAGAAAAAGTCTATAATAGAAGCAGAAGCAGCAAAAGTGGAAGAGGTTGTGGTAGAGGGCACGACAGTCGGAGAAAAAGTAGATGAAAAGGACATAACAATCGAATAACAGACTTTATGCCCATCTTTTCATTGGAGTATCTTGAAAAGATGGGTTTTATAGCATTTGGAAAGGAGGCGCACCATGGATATTGATACAGGCATATTAACACAGCAGTACGAGCTGGTTTTAGAATTTGTAGCCAAGTTTGCTCAGTACGGACCATTTGCCGGTATCCTTTTGGCTATGCTTGAGGCTTTTTTTCCGCCATTGCCTTTGGTCGTGTTTGTCACCATTAATGTTTTGGCCTATGGGTTTTGGCAAGGTTATTTATATTCTTTTATCGGTACATTTATCGGTTCATGGTTCGTTTTTCTATTAATTAGAAGATTTGGACATAGTCGTTTTAGTCGTTTGGTGCATAAGAGCAGACGGTTTGATAACTTGTTGCATTGGATTAAGGATAAAGGCTTTGTTCCGATTTTTATTATGCTTGCGTTTCCCTTCACCCCATCTATTGTTGTTTGCGGCCTGGCAGGTCTGGCAGATGTAAAAAAAGATGATTATTTCTTCGCTTTGTTTTTCGGAAAACTAATCATGGTTTTTTCGTTAAGTTTTATTGGCTATAATGTTGGATCATTTATTTCAAAACCCTATAGATCTATGTTGCTAATTCTTTTAACTATTGTTGTATCATTTATAGGGAAAAGATTGATAGCATGGTATGAAAAGGAAATAGAAAAAAAAAGGTCCAAAAAACACAGAAAAGCTTAAAAGGCTATTGACGAATGAAGAGTAGGATGTTATAATTCTTTTCGTTGCTCCAATAAAAAATGGAGCGTCAAGGTGAGATTATAATGAGTATAGGGGTATAGTTCAGTTGGTAGAACGTCGGTCTCCAAAACCGGATGTCGTGGGTTCAAGTCCTACTGCCCCTGTTATTATCATAGTGGTAATAAGACGTCTCCCGGGCGCATAGCTCAGCTGGGAGAGCACCTGCCTTACAAGCAGGGGGTCACAGGTTCGAGCCCTGTTGCGCCCACTAGAGTGTAAGCTCTATAAATACATATACGGCGGAGTGGCTCAGATGGCTAGAGCATTCGGTTCATACCCGGAGGGTCATCGGTTCGAATCCGATCTCCGCTACTAAAAA
>PGZS01000139.1 GCA_002841435.1 Firmicutes bacterium HGW-Firmicutes-3
AATGTGAATTTATAATTAAGAAAATGGTAATAGAATTGTAACCTAATGCGGTTGTAAGTGGATTTTGATTCCCTTATAATAAAATAGATAGTGATGACTTGAGCCTTTTATATACGGATTAGATGTAAATAAAGGTTGTCTAATAGATGGGAGAACAAAATGTCGGCGTATAGATTATTAGCACCTTGCTTGTTTGGACTAGAATCAGTCTTAAAACAGGAGATAAAAGATTTGGGTTATGAGGTTATAGAAGTAGAGGATGGACGGGTTATCTTCTCAGGTGACGCCTTAGCTATTAGCAGATGTAACATATGGCTAAGAACAGCGGAACGGGTTATGATTGAGGTGGATCGCTTTGAAGCAAAGTCCTTTGAGGAACTTTTTGAGAAAACCCAAGAGATAGCTTGGGAAGAATATATACCATTAGATGGTAAATTTTGGGTATCAAAAGCATCATCCATTAAGTCTGAATTATTCAGTTCAAAAGATATTCAAAGTATTGTAAAAAAAGCAATGGTGAAGCGCTTAGGTCAGTATTATAAGGAAACATGGTTTGAGGAATCAGGTGCATCTTATCCTGTACGTATATTTATTAAGAAGGATATGGTCAGTGTGTGCCTTGACACATCTCTTGAAGCACTACATAAAAGAGGCTATAGAATCATGACATCAAAAGCACCGATATCAGAAACATTAGCGGCTTCATTGATTCTACTATCCTTCTGGAACAAGGATAGAGCATTTGTAGATCCCTTTTGCGGCTCAGGTACTTTGGTTATTGAAGCGGCTATGATTGGTGCCAATCTTGCGCCTGGGTTGAACCGTAGCTTTGCAGCTGAAGGCTGGAAAAACCTTGTACCTAAAAATCTTTGGATGGAGGCAGTGGATGAAGCGAATAAAAAATTTGATCCAAATGCGTCATTAAATATTCAGGGATTTGACATAGATGGTGAAATTCTAAAAGTGGCCAGAGAAAATGCAGTGAATGCGGGCGTAGATGGCTTCATACATTTTCAGGAAAGAGATGTTAAAGACCTAACCCATAAAAGAAGATATGGCGTTATCGTGACAAACCCACCTTATGGTGAACGTCTGTCAAATACAAGTGAAGTAGAAGCGTTGTATAAGATGATGGGTCAAAGCTTTACAAGTTTGGAAGATTGGTCTTATTATATTTTGACCTCATTTGACGGTTTTGAAAAACATTTTGGACAAAAAGCACAAAAAAAGAGAAAGCTATATAACGGGATGTTAAAAACCAATCTATATCAGTATTTAGGTAAACGTCCGCCAAAGATAGAAAGAGCTGATGGCTAATGAAAAGAATTTTATATTTTACTTTACTTTTGGTCATAATGGTTATGGGTCCTGTAACCAGGTGGATACCGACAGGTTCTGTCATGGCATCCACGATAGATGTCTACCTCAATAATCAGAAGGTGGTATTTAATACTGATTACGGAACTCCTTTTATCGACCAGTCAAACCGAACACTAATACCTTTTAGAGCTGTACTAGAAGCCTTCGGCGCCAATGTACAGTGGATTGATAACACCAAGGTGGCTGTGGCTTCAAAAGGTAGTATTGAAGTGCGTGTACCCATTGAAAAAAACCATATTATTAGAAACACAAAACTCATTGAAATTGATACCAAGGCGGTTATTATCAATAACCGTACTTACATTCCCATACGAGCTGTTATGGAGGCTTTTGGTTCTAAAGTAGAATGGGTTGATAGCCAAAAAAGAATTGATGTGACCTATGGGCCAGTGCCGATTATCAGTCGATTGCCTGAAGTTTATGATCTTAGGAATATAGGTAAGGTTACGCAGGTCAAAGACCAGTTGGATATCGGTGCTTGTTGGGCCTTTGCTACTTTAGGTGCTATTGAATCATCCCTTTTACCGGGTCAGGTTTTTGATTTCTCTGAAGATCATATGAGCCTTAATCATGGTTATAACCTAACTCAAAACGAAGGTGGCGATTTTCAGATATCCCTTGCCTATCTGGCAAGATGGTCCGGACCTGTACTAGAATCAGAAGATCCCTATGGTGACGGAAAAACCAATCCGAATCTGAAAGCAGCGGTTCATGTGCAAGAAGCGATTATACTACCAAGCAAAGACTACTCAGCGATTAAAAGAGCGATTATGAAATACGGCGGTGTACAGACATCGATACATATTAGAGATATTGCCCAACAGGAACTTGGAGATGCTTACAACCCAATAACCTATGCATTCTATTATAAAGGTCAGTCTTTGCCCAACCATGATGTGGTTATTGTAGGGTGGGACGATACATATAGTGCAACTAATTTCACAACACCACCTCAAAGAAATGGTGCATTTATCTGTCGTAATAGCTATGGAACTAAGTTTGGTGACAAAGGTTATTTCTATGTCTCTTATGATGACGTTCTTATAGGTAAAGAAAATATTGTCTATACAAAGATTGAATCTAATACCAACTATGATAATATTTATCAAAGTGACTGGTTAGGATGGGTTGGAAGAATTGGATTTGGAAAAGACACAGCTTTCTTTTCAAATGTATACACCACAAACAAAAAAGAAAAACTGGAGGCTGTCAGTTTTTATGCGACAGACATGGATACCGGTTATGAGGTGTATGTTGTAGACAAATTTGAATCTGAAGCAGATTTTGCTAAGAAAAGGCTTATAACACGAGGTGCTTTTGATTATGCAGGTTATTATACGGTTAAATTTAGTACAGCCATTCCTATAGAAGGTACATTTGCAGTTATTGTCAAGGTGACGACACCGGACAGCTTATATCCGGTAGCAGCTGAATATGACAAAGACGTAGCTTGGCTTAAAGACGTGGATATCTCAGACGGAAGAGGTTACATGAGTTTTGACGGTTTATCTTGGGAAAGCACAGAAAAGGTATTAGAAAGCAATGTATGCCTAAAAGCGTTTACAAAGAATTAGACAAAGGCAAGATGTGAAGCCGGAACATATTCATGGAATAACGAGGGAGTTTTTATGACCAATAGATTTAAGATGTTATTAAACGTACTTAAAAAACAAAAAAAGGTATATATACAACCTCATAATATTCCGGATCCGGATGCTATAGCCAGTAGCTTTGCTTTAAGTATGCTTCTTGATCGATTTGGTATTCCAAGTAGAATCATATATGGTAATCGCATAGAAAAAGCCAATTCCAAGCGTATGGTCGAGATGTTTAATATTAAGCTTGAATGTATAGATGAAGGTTTTTCTATTGAAAAAGATGATTTCATCATATTCATAGACGCCCAGCGAGGTAATTCTAATCTGACAGATTTACAAGTCGAGCGGGTTGGTGTAATTGATCATCATGATAAAATGACTAAAACAGAGTATGAATATGAAGACATACGCACAAAAATGGGCGCATGTTCATCTATGATTGCCGGTTATTATCAGGAAATGGGCGTTGAGCCATCACTCGAAGCAGCAACAGCTCTCGTATATGGAATTATGACAGATACAGACAACCTAACCAGGTATAACAATGACGCGGATGCGGAAATGTTTTATTGGCTCTATAAGTATGCCGATTTTACTATGATCAAAAACCTTCGTATGAATGAAATCGGAAAAGCAGATATATATGCATATGCCAAAGCCTTACAAAATATTGAAATCTATGGTAATATTGGATTCATACATATTGAAGATTGTAATGATTCACTACTTGGAACCATTAGTGACATGGTTTATACCATTGAAGGTGTTGCAATTGTGGTGTCTTATGCTAAAAGAGAAGACGGCATTAAGTTTTCAATTCGTAGCGGTCTTAGAAGCGTTAAGGCTAATAACTTGGTCCGGTATATTCTTAATAATCAAGGTGTTGGTGGTGGCCATGATGAAATGGCAGGGGGATTCATTAGGAAGAGTGAAATGCAATTTTTAGAAAATAAAGAACTAAATACGTATGTTAGATACAAAGTTCTGTCTTATCTTGAGAAAGAAAATAGTTTGTAAGGAGGTGTAGTATTGGATTATGAAACAGTCATCATGGAAGGGTATAAAAAAAGCCCTATATTAGTAAGAAAATGGACACCTGAAAGTAATGTGAAGGGGTGTTTACATATTTTACATGGTATGGCTGAGCATTGCCTAAGGTACGACGATTTTGCAAAATATCTTTGTAATCAAGGCTTTGTAGTTTGGGCCCATGATCATCGCCAACATGGATACAGTATCGGTCACCATGAGGCGGGTTTTTTTGATAGAACAGATTCTTGGGATGCTATAATTGAGGACGTTGGTATTGTCCAAAGAGCCTATAATAAGATTTATTCAGATAGACCCATGTTCATGTTAGGACACAGTATGGGTTCTCTTATTCTTAGAAGCTATCTTCAGTCTCATCAAACAAAACTTACGGGGGTCATTATTATGGGGTCACCCATTACTTCCAAGTTATTAGGAAAGCTAGGTATTTTACTTAGCCGTTTTTTTGAATACATAAAACCGAATCAACCCAATCATTTGCTAAATTACCTATCGGTTGGTGTGCACAATAAAACAATCACTAACCCTAAGACGCCTTTTGATTGGATATGTTCTAATTTTGATACAGTAAAAGCATACAGCGAAGATCCTTTATGTGGTTATAATTATACCCCAAGCTTTTATGAGACTTTATCAAGAGGTACATTAGAAGCCAATAATGGTATGCTTATGCGTGGGTTTCCCAAAATCAAAGCGTTGTTTATTTCAGGAGAAGAAGACTCGGCAGGCAACATGGGTGAAGGTGTCAAAAAGCTTAGTGCAACCTATAGAAATTTGGGCATTGACAATGAACTAATATTGATGCCGGGTATGCGACATGAAATACTCAATGAAAGAAATCGAGACAAGACCTATGAAAAGGTAGTGGATTGGTTGAATCTGGCTTTGATTACAGTAAAGGAAGAAAACAATGAAGAAGAATGACTTGATTATTATTGGTGCCGGTTTGTTAATCGCACTAGTGGTTTATTTTATTATGGCAATCAGTCAAAAAAATATAATAGCAGAGGAATTAAATATAGGCGTCTATGTAGATGGTGAATTACTTGAGGTCTTACCCATAGATAAAGAAGGTATATTTACTTATGAAACTGAGAATGGGACGAATATACTTGAAATCCATGATAATAAGGCGAAAATGATTAAAGCAACATGCCCGGATCAAATTTGTGTCAAAAGTAGTGAGATTTTTAGGCCGAGTCAGAATATTGTGTGTTTACCACATCGTTTTCATGTTTTGGTGGAAGGTGCAGGGGAGGTGGAATTTGATGCAATTTCACAATAAACCACCTCTAAGACGCATGATTATTTTGGGATTGTTAATTGCCATCGCGCTGGTGCTGAGTTATTTTGAAAGATTTATTCCATTAAGCTTTGCCGTTCCCGGTATTAAGTTAGGCTTGGCCAATATCGTTACATTGTTGGCCATTAACTTATATCGCCCTAAAGATGTATATTTGTTGGTCGTTCTAAGGGTGATATTGGCATCCATATTTATTGGTAGCATGATGAGCCTTTGGTATAGTATGGCAGGTGGGTTGTTAAGTGCTACCGGTATGTTATTAATGTCCAGCCTTCCAAAAGACAAAGTGAGTATTGTAGGGATTAGTGTTGTTGGTGCGATTTGTCATAATATTGGGCAGATTATCATTGTATCCATAATAACGGGAAGTGCCTATGTTGCCATGACTTACTTTCCGATTCTTGTCGTTGCGGCAGTTGTGGCAGGCATCTTCATCGGTTATGTAGCAAAAGCAACAAAGCCTTATTTGGCAAGGATTGTGTTAGATCATAACAGTTGAGATTATGATGTGTATATTTTTTGAACAAGTATTACGGTTAGATTAAAATGACGTCAGAAGACTTTATTAATCTCATTAACTTTGTTATAATTTAGTGAAGCTTAGTATTGACATAAACATCAAAATGCGTGTTAAACTTCACATACATGTGTATTAGGAATTTAGAGAAATCTAGTATTGACATTTAAACTTTAGTTATAGGGTTTAATCCGGATGCCACCTCAAAGACTAACTATATGAAGTCAAGAAGAAATTCATAGTTTTTATGTTTTGTTTAATAGTTAAAAAAACGCACAACAAATAGAGCTTCCAAAAGCTGTAA
>PGZS01000140.1 GCA_002841435.1 Firmicutes bacterium HGW-Firmicutes-3
CAAGTGTGGGCAAATTATTCACTGCAACGATCATAAGCATCTTGTATGAAAAGGGTGAATTGTCTTTTGATGATACAATTACCGACTATTTAGATGAAGCCTTATTAAAAGATCTTCATGTTTATAAGGGTATAGATTATACCCATAGTATTAAGATCAAACATCTGTTAAAACAAACATCCGGTTTATATGATCATTTTTGGCCACTATTAAAAAAGCTTCTTAAGGAGAAAGAATTTAACATGAGCCCCCGGGAAGCCGTTATATGGGGTAAAAACAATCTAAAGCCATATGCACCACCAGGAAAAAAGACAAAATATACAGATACTAATTATCATCTGTTAGGACTAATTATTGAGAATATTACAGGGAAGCCCTTTCATGAGATGTTGAAGGATTATATTTTTGTGCCTCTTGGAATGGAACATGCGTCCATGTATCAATATTCGGATCCCATAAAAAAATATGATTATCCAATTGCCCATTTTAGCATTAATGAAATCATAGGAAATGATCTTATAAACTATGCCGGACTTGATTATACCGGTGGTGGGGTTGTAGCTACGAATGAAGATTTACTTATATTTATGAAGGCATTAGTGGCAGGTCAAATCGTCTCAAAAGATACTTTGGAAAAAATGAAAAATGATTCAACGGGGTTATATATTGGTATAGATTATGGTTATAGCATTTGGCAATTTAGAACCATTCCTGTATTGATGCCAGAAAAATACAGTTGTTGGGGATGTGTTGGGGTAACTGGGGCATTTATGTTCTATCATCCGAAAACAGATGCTTATTTGATTGGTAACTTTAATGATGTTTCATATAAAAGTAAGGGTCTTAGATTTATGTTGAAAGTCATTAAGGAGTTAAACAGATGAAATATATTTCAATAAGTTTAATCATTCTATTTTATGTTTTCTTTTTTTTAAGAGCTATTTTCTTGTCCCGAAAAATAGGGAAAAGCATTAAATCCAAAGATTTTGTATTAAACATCGCCATACTTTCAGCCGGTATATCAAGTATTATTTTCATACTACAACAGACAGTACCAGGCTTTGAAAAATACGCTTTACCAATCTCAAATTCGATTATGTTAGGAATAATCGGCACATTTTTAGTTGGCATTGGATTGATATTTAGTACAGTCGCATCATTGAATCTAGGGCGGTCATGGAGAGTCGGTGTTCATACAAGCGAAAAGACAGAATTGGTCACAAGTGGCATCTATAAGTTTTCAAGAAACCCGTATTTTCTTTTTTATGATATGGTTTTAATTGGATTATCTTTATCATCACAATCTATTCTAGTGATAGTTTTTTCAATAATAACGGTTATAATGTTTCATATCTTAATTATAAAAGAAGAAAAGTATTTGGGAAATATACATGGCGTAGATTATAGAAAATATAAAAAACAAACGAGACGATACATATAGATATCAATACTTACAATTTGAGAAAATGAGGTTAGCTATAAATATACAAGACCTACTAGAAAAAGTAAATTGAGTTTGTTGAAGCATTAATTGGAATGAAATAAGTTAAAAAGTGATGCTACAAGTACACTTAGACCACTAAACTGAGCCTAGAAGGGAAAAAGAATGTTATATAAATACATATTATTTGATTTGGATGGTACTTTAACAAACCCGAAAACAGGTATAACAAAATCTGTAGCTTATGCATTAAAAAAAACAAAGAACATAGATGCTAATTTAGATGACCTAACAATATTTATAGGACCACCATTAAAAGAATCGTTTATGGACTTTTATGATTTTACAGAAGAAGAGGCAAAACAAGCTATTATATATTATAGAGAGTACTTTGTAGATCAAGGTATATATGAGAATGAAGTCTATGAAGGCATTAAAGAATTGTTAGAGGATTTACAAAAAGCTAATGCTTTTGTGCTGGCTGTAGCGACTTCAAAACCTACCAAATTTGCTGAGCTCATTATCAAGTATTTTGGTTTAGAGGGGTATTTTACCAGTATCGTTGGTAGTAATCTTGATGGAACGAGAACTAAAAAATCAGAGGTAATAGAAGAAGTTCTGTCAAGACTCTCAATAAAAGACAAGCATGAAGTCGTCATGATTGGTGATAGACAGCATGATATAATAGGTGCAAAAGAAATGAACATTGATTCCATAGGCGTTGAGTATGGATATGGTACATACGATGAACTAAAAAGTGCAGGCGCTAATTATATTGTAGATAGTATTCAAGGTTTAAGAGATAGATTATTAAGTTGAGAATATTCCTTGAGTTGAACGTTTAAGTCCTAAGTAATAAATCACAATAAAGGAGATAGACTATGAAAGTATTAGTTCTTGGTGCAAGCGGAGCCACAGGTAAATTGGTTGTCGAACAATTGATCAAAAGAAAAATATCAAGCCGGATTCTTATCCGAGAAAGTTCGGTTGTTCCTAAAGAAATACTTGAGAATCCTTTGGTCGAAACCATAAAAGGCAATATCAATGAATTGAAGCCGACAAAGATGAATAACCTTATTCTAGACTGTGATATGATTGTTTCATGTCTTGGTCATAACATGTCCCTTAAGGGCATGCTTGGACAACCGCGCTATTTAGTTTTTGATGCCTTGAAAATTATTCATGAAACAGTGAAAAATAGCACAAATAAGAAAATAAAAATTATACTTATGAGTACAACGGGTTATACGAATGCTGTTTCTGGAGAGAAAAACTCTGTTGTTGAGAGAATTATTTTAGCCATACTTAAGTTATTGTTACCACCACATCGTGACAATATGAAAGCGGCCGATTTCTTAATGAAAGATATCGGTACACAGGATGAACAAATAGAGTGGGTTGCCGTCCGTCCGGATACATTAATTAATAATGATCTCGTAAGTCCATATGAAATATGTGCATCTCCGGTTAGAAGTCCAATATTTAATGCAGGTAAAACAAGTAGGATGAATGTGAGTCATTTTATAGCTGAATTGACTACGGATGAAGAATTGTGGAAAAAGTGGTCATTTAAAACACCGGTTATATATAATAAGGATAGTAATTAGTAATGCGTAGTTATCGTTTATAGATTGAAACTAATTTTTCGATACGATTAATGAGTTCGGTTCTGACTTCTATGGGGGCAATACATTCACAATTAGGCCCAAATCCTAATAGAATATTATATCCATAATCGTCAGGTACAAACATAAATTCAACAAGAAACGTATTCTCTGTATGTGGCTTAATATGTTCTTCACCGCAGAGTTCCATCATTTTTTCATAGAGTGAAGCATCAACTAGAAGTTGTATCGGTATAAGGGCATGACTAATCCAGTCTTTACCATCTAAAGGTTTAGGAGAAAAATTCCTTGGTATGAAGGATGTTTTATCTACAACAAAGTTGGATATTCGAGACAACTTAAAAACCCGAAAATCTTGCTTATTCAAGCAATAAGCATGCAAATACCAATGTGTATCCTTTAACACAAGTTGATAGGGCTCAACGTGTCGCGTGCTTATAATACCGTTGTTATTGCAATATGAAAACATAATTAGGAGATTTTTATTTAGTGCGTGTTTTATTTGTTCAATGATTAAAAGGATGTTTTTATTACCCATCCAAGTTGTTAGGTCAACTGTAATCTGAGGCGCTTTTATTGTATGTTTTTCAGGTAGAAGATTTTTAACTTTTTCGAGCGTTCCAATTATATCCTTTGACGATAATGTGGTTGAGACACTACTTAGCCCCATAAGAATGGTTTGTATATCGGAAGAGGTAAACAGGTTTTTATCAATCTTATACGCTGGTAAAATTCCAATGCCTCCCTTTGATCCCGTTGTGGTAAATATAGGAATACCTGCTTTTTCTATAACATCAATATCACGGTATATTGTACGAGGTGTAACCTCGAACATATGAGCTAGTTTTGTAGCACTTATTTTTTCACAATTTAAAAGTACCATGATCATTGATATGAGTCGGTCTATCTTCATAGTCATCACCTCCAAAAATATATAAATAAATTCTACAACTATGACATACAGATGTCAAGGTTGGTGTGATAAGATTGTAGTAGAAAGTAGATTGGAGGTAATGAAATGGATTTTGAAAAAGAATATGGTAGGATTATGTCAGAGCAAGTGGAAATTGCATTGGCAACTTGCGTGGATGGTGAACCGAATGTCAGAATTGTAAACTTCTGCTATAAGGAGAATATGAAAGGTATAATTTACTTCTCGACTTTTGGCGATAATCAGAAGGTCGAAGAATTTGCTAAGAATGCATCCGTTGCTTTTACGACAATTCCTCATGAAGGCAATACTCATGTACGTGTAAAAAATGGTACTGTAAGAAAAAGTAACAAGACCATTTATGACTTAAGAGAAGAATTTGTTAAAAGGGTTCCGGATTATGCAATGACAATAGAGCAAGCAGGTGAATACCTTATATTGTATGAGATAGAATTTCATACAGCAGACGTAACCATCGATTTTGAAAATATAGGCAGTATTACAATTTAAAAAAACGGATTCTCCCATATATAGGAGAATCCGTTTTTTAATGTCGAATTAGATAATCAAAGGCACCTAGAGAAGCGGTCGCACCGGATCCCATGGCGATGACAATCTGCTTGTAAGGGCTATTGGTACAGTCGCCTGCAGCAAATACGCCTTCTACATTGGTGGCACCATGGCGATCTACGATGATTTCACCAAAGGCGTTATGTTCAATAAGACCACCTAACCACTCTGTGTTTGGGGTTAGACCAATTAAGATGAATACACCGGCCAGATCCAGATGGTGGGTGTCGCCAGTTTCACGATTGATATAGGTAAGCCCGGTTACCCGGTCATCGCCATTAATAGATTTGGTGGCTGCATTGGTAATGACTTGGACGTTATCCAGACTAAATAGTCGTTCTTGTAAAACTTTATCGGCTTTTAACTCAGGTAAGAATTCAAGTACAGTGACATGTTCTACAATACCGGCCAAATCAATAGCCGCTTCTATTCCGGAGTTACCACCACCGATGACAGCAACTCTTTTGCCACTGAACATGGGTCCGTCACAGTGGGGACAATAGGCAATACCTTTGTTCTTGAATTCCAGTTCGCCGGGGACGCCGATTTGACGCCATTTGGCACCGGTAGCTAAGATGAGTGTTTTGGTCTTGAGTACAGCACCGTTTTCTAAGGTCAGCTCAATATTGTCTTTTCGAGCCAGACTTTTGGCCTTTTGTGCAATCATAAGATCCACATTGTAATCTTTTACATGCGCCTCTAATCCGGCCACTAATTTTGGGCCTTCTGTTTTAGAAACACTGATAAAGTTCTCAATAGCTAGGGTATCCATTACTTGACCACCAAAACGATCGGCAACAAGTCCGGTTTTGATACCTTTTCTTGCGGCATAGATGGCGGCTGAAGCACCTGCTGGTCCGCCACCAACAACCAAGACATCAAAGGGTCCCTTTTTGGCAAAAGTATCAGGATTTGACCCTTGCCCTAGTTGCTTTAGAATAGCTTCTAATGTTGTTCGGCCGCTTTCAAAGAAGTTACCGTTTAGATGAACAGTAGGGACCGCCATTATGGCTTGTTCCTCAACCTCGTGCTTAAACGTTGATCCGTCAATCATGGTATGGGATATGCCGGGGTTTAGAACACTCATCAGGTTTAGGGCTTGAACCACATCCGGACAATTATGGCAACTTAAACTGATGTAAGTTTCAAAATGATAGGTGCCCTTGATGCCTTTGATTTGCTCAATGAGCCTGTCGTCTACTTTTGGTGGACGTCCACTCACTTGTAGCAGTGCTAATACTAAAGAGGTAAATTCATGGCCCAAAGGTAGACCGGCAAAGGTGATGCCGGTATTTTCATCTACTCTATTGATAGAAAAACTTGGTGTACGTGGAAGCGTGGCTAATTCTACATGTATTTTGTCCGACAAAACATCCAATTCATTAACAAGTGTTTCTATCTCTTTGGATACGGGGTCATCGGACACAGAAAGCTGAATCACCACTTCTTCTTCTAATAGAGCTAGGTACTGTATAAGTTGGTCCTTGATGTCTTGGTCTAACATGATGGGTCTCCTTATATTTTACCTACAAGATCCAAGCTTGGTTTTAGAGTATCGCCGCCTTCTTCCCAT
>PGZS01000141.1 GCA_002841435.1 Firmicutes bacterium HGW-Firmicutes-3
TCTTTAGTTTCTATTGTTCAAACAAATTGTTCAATCTAATCATTTAATATAATGATATGAGGATGAACAACACAAACTAATGACTAAGGATACTTGCTAGGTTTCTTCATTTTCTATATTTTTTCACTATTTCTATAGTACCACTTTTTGAGTTGTAATGAAAGAAAAATAATAGAGCGGAATCAACTCCGCTCTATTATTTTGATTATCTTCTTAGACCTAACTCTAAAATCAAGCTACGGTATGATTCAATATCTTTATTTGAAAGATATTTCAACAACCCTCGTCTTTGTCCAACCAATTTCAAAAGACCTCTTCTTGAGTGATGATCTTTTTTATGCATTTTTAAGTGATCTGTTAAATGATTGATTCTCCAAGTCAACAGAGCGATTTGCACTTCTGGTGAACCGGTGTCTTGCTCAGTTCTACCAAATTTTGCGATGATTTCTAATTTTTTTTCTTTAGGCATTGCTGTTTGCATTTTGTAACCTCCATAGGATAATTTATATTAAGCGCCAGAAGCCAAGATAAGGACGGAGTTTCCAATATCCGAGCAACGGCTCAAGTACATAGTACATAATAACATAAGTGTTTTTGATTGTAAATCAGATTTTATGCTTTATCTGTTAATGGTTAAAGGGTCAAAACTAAGTTTCACTAAATTTACATACAATATATAGATTAAGTTGATGCATTCATAACTATATATTGTATGCAAAAGTTCAACTATATAGTTTTGACACCTTAACCATTTATTAAGGTCTCAAAATAGTTGTCCAAGTCCTTAAGGTCATCTTGAATAAGGGCTTTCAAATGATCCAATGACTTCAACTCATATGCTGATCTTAGGAAATGGGTCATTTCAATAAGAATCGTTTCACCATAGATCATTTCATCGAAATCCAATATATAGGTTTCAACCACCATCTCCTCTGAGGTTGAAGCTGGTTTTGGGCCAACATTGGTTATGCTTTTATAACGCAGACCCTTGACTGTAGTATAGGAAGCATAAACGCCATTTGGCGGCAATATTTTTGAAGATGATGTGGCCACATTGGCTGTTGGAAACCCAATGGTTCTTCCAATGGATCTACCATGTTCCACTTTTCCTAAAACAATAAAATGTCTACCCGTCAGCTCTTTGAATGCTTCCATACGACCTTTTTTTATTTCTTGACGAAGCCATGTACTGCTTATTACTCGGTGGTGATCACATAACTTCTTAAAAGCTATGACGTTAAAACCGTAGGTTCTGCCCAACGCTTCTAAAAGAGGTATGCTACCACTTCGACCTTTGCCAAATTTAAAGTCTACACCAACAACAACATATTTAGCGTGTAGTTCTTTATACATAACCTCTTCTACAAAAACTTCAGCAGCCATATTAGCTACCTCCATCGTAAAGGGATATTCAATATAGTAATCCACACCCAGATCTTTAACAACTTTCTTCTTTTCTTCAGGTGTGTAAATAATGTCTTTTTCCGGCTTTCCCGTGACAACAAACGTTGGATGAGGTTTAAAAGTAAATAAAGCAGAGGGTATGCCCAATTCTTTGCTTTTTTTTAGTGCCTCCTGTATCAACAATTGATGACCCTTATGAACACCGTCAAAATTACCAAAAACAACGATACATTGTGGCAATTCAAAAACATTGGTTTGTAAAATTGTTTTCATTCATATTACCTCTCTTAATGACGTATACAAAAAAACTTCACTGGCATTAATAGATTTTTTGGGGATAACCATTCATAGATTCCCATATAATCGCCTTCATCATTATATACGTTATAGCATGTCTTGTCCAAGACCTTGTCTGTATCGTGCTTCATAATTGCTTCAAAAGGCAACTTATTCCCATTATAAAGCATATGATTATAATCTCTGTCTATTACAAGTCGCTGATAATCACTGAATAACATATCCACCTGAACAATGGCCTCTGCTATCTTATTTTCATGAACAAGTTTTTTAATTTCTTCAAGGGTTAAGGCAGTTTCTTTTGTAAAGACGCCAGATGCCGTTCTTTCCAACTCGACCATATGACCACAGGTACCAAGAGCTTCACTAATATCACGACACAAAGTGCGAATATAAGTACCCTTTTTACAATGGACAGTCATCTCGATAAATGGCAAGTTTATACGAATATCATAGATATCATGTATGGTTATCCATCTTTTTTTTCGTTCAATGGTCTGACCCGATCTGGCCACATCGTATAGCTTTCTGCCGCCAATTTTAATAGCCGAATACATAGGCGGTAACTGTTCAAGCTCACCAACAAAACCACTAATTGTTTCTAAGATTGTCGTATTGTCAACAGAGAAAGGTTTTCTATCTATTACCTCACCGGTATGATCTTGAGTATCTGTTTCTTCACCTAGTTTAAAACGTGTTTTATAGATTTTATCTTTATCCGTTAATAGGTCGGCAACCTTTGTTGCCTTTCCAAGACAAACCGGTAATACACCAATTGCTTGAGGGTCTAAAGTACCGGTATGCCCAATTTTCTTTTGTCCTAGAATACCTCTTAAAACTGCCACAACATCATGAGAAGTAAAGTCTTTCTCTTTATAAATGTTTAAAATGCCATTATACATGTCTTACCTCATGTCTTCTGTTATAACTGTAAAGAAATTACATTTGTAACGGCCAAAATAGCTTCTTCTAGTGGTGCCTTTATACTTGCACCGGAAGCTTTTTGATGACCACCACCGCCAAAATTTATAGCGACCTTGCAAACATCTACGATACCTTTTGAACGGAGGCTAATTTTATAAGTATCCGCATCAATAGCATAGAAAAAAACGGCCACTTCAACACCGTCTACATTGTTCATATAATGAACGATGCTTTCAGTATCCGATTTTTCAATATCCAAGTTTTTGTAATCCTCCATATTCAGATAACTAACAAGAATACGTTCATTCATATAAGTAAGTGCTCTTTCAAAGGCTAACCCTTGAGCTTTAAAAGCCTTTAAAGGTTTCATATCAAACAGATTGTGAATCAACTCTGAAAAATCAAATCCATATGATATGAGTTTGGCTGCCGCCAAATGGGTAGAAGGCTTAGTATTACTATGCTTAAACCCACCGGTATCAAATAGGATGCCCGTATAGAGTGCCTTTGCAATATCTACATCCATGACAGAAAAATCTTCAACCATCTGAAACACCATTTCACTGGTTGAACTTGCCTCTGCATCGACATAATTATAATCTCCAAACATGGTATTGCTTATATGATGATCTATGTTAATCACTTTTTTTGCATTAGTAAGGAGTTGCCCAAATGAACCTAATCTTTCAGGATCACTGGCATCTAAAGAGATGATCAAATCAGCCGGTTCATCCATATGATCTCTGACATAACGTGCTATCGGCAAAAAATCATATTGATTCGGCAAATCATTAAGCAGCACCGTAGATGTTATGTTATATTTTTCCAAAAGCATAGCTAAGCCTAATGTGGCACCAACACAATCACCATCCGGGTGAATGTGTCCAAGTAAGCATATGTTTTTATAGTTTTTGGCCAACTCTACTAATGTACTTAATTTCATTCATTAACCTCTTTATCTTCTTTTGTATCTACTTCTTCTATTTCTGATTCTATTTTATCAGTTTTTAGGTCTGCTTCCAGCTCATTTTGTTGGTCTGTCTGTACGACTTTATCGATCAGCGCAGATATTTCAACCCCATACTCGATGGAATGGTCCAATATGAAAGAAAGCTGTGGTGTATTTCTAAGATTCGTTCTGTGAGCCAGTTCGCTTCGAATATGACCAGCTGAACTCTTAAGCCCTTCTATGGTTTCTTTTTGGGCAAATTCATCACCCATAACACTGACATAGACCTTACAGAACTTTAAATCAGCTGTTACATCTACTTTTACAATTGATGTTAGAGGACTTACTCTAGGATCTTTGATATCTTCTCTTAGAATGGTCGTCAAATCATGTTTAACTTCTTGGTTGATTCTAATAAGTCGATTACTGTTTTTTTTCATTATTTCACCTTTACTTTCTAGGTATTTCCACCATAGCAAATGCTTCCACGATGTCGCCTTCACGAAGGTCATTATACTTATCTAGCATGACACCACATTCATAGCCTGTATTGACTTCTTTTACATCATCCTTAAACCTTTTAAGGGATGCCATTGATCCTTCATAAATAACGATACCATCACGTACCAAACGTACACTTGAATTACGTACCACTTTTCCGTCAAGTACAAAGCCACCACCAATAGTACCGACTCCGGAAACTTTGAAGGTTTGTCTAATCTCTATATGGCCCAGTACTTTTTCTTCGAAAATAGGATCTAACATACCTGTCATAGCTGCCTGTATATCTTCAATCGCGTTATAGATGACTCGGTATAATCTAAGATCAATCTGTTCACGATCAGCTGCAGCACTGGCACTGGCTTCAGGACGCACATTAAAACCAATGATTATGGCATTTGAAGCAGAGGCCAACATAACATCTGTTTCCGTAACGGCACCTACACCACCATGTAGTACACGAATAACCACTTCTTCGTTTGATAATTTCATAAGACTTTGCTTAACAGCTTCAACAGATCCTTGTACATCCGCTTTTACTATGACATTCAACTCTTTCATCTCACCTACTTGAATCTGGTGGAAGAGGTCATCGAGTGTTACTTTTTGTGGTGTTGTCTGAATCATTTTTTCTCTGGATTGATCCACAACTTTATTTGCTAATTGTCGGGCTTGTTTTTCATCTTTTGCGGTAAAAAAAGCATCTCCGGCTGTAGGTACTTCTGATAAACCAAGAATTTCTACAGGTGTCGATGGTCCTGCTGATTTTACGCGTCGACCTTTATCATCAATCATAGCACGAATACGTCCATAAGCCGGTCCTGCTATAATAGCATCTCCAACGGACAATGTACCGTTTTGAATCAGAACGGTAGCTACAGGGCCTCTTCCTTTATCTAGTTGAGCTTCAATAATGGTACCTTTTGCTTTTCTTTTTGGATTAGCTTTATAATCTTCTACCTCTGCTACTAATACAATCATTTCCAATAACTCTTCTAGGTTTGTGCGCTCAAGAGCAGAAATCTGAACACAGATGGTGTCACCACCCCATGCTTCAGCTATAAGGCCGTATTCTACCAGTTCTTGGAGTACACGGTCAGGGTTTGCTCCCGGTTTGTCAATTTTGTTTACGGCAACAATAATCTGAACACCTGCTGCTTTAGCATGATTGATGGCTTCAATTGTTTGTGGCATAACACCATCATCTGCAGCAACAACTAAAATCGCAATATCTGTAGCCATCGCACCTCGTAAACGCATCGCTGTAAAAGCTTCATGTCCAGGTGTATCTAAAAATGTAATTGTTTCTCCACCATCAAGAGATACAACAGATGCACCAATATGTTGGGTTATACCACCATGTTCTTTTTCAGTGACATTTGATTCTCTAAGTGCGTCAAGGAGTGATGTTTTTCCGTGATCGACGTGACCCATGACAACAACAACCGGAGAACGTTTTATCAAATCTTCTTCTTGATCAACAAAATCTTTATCTTCAAAAAAGAGCTCAACAAGATCTTTTTCAGGCTCTCTAACCACAAGCATATCATGTTCCATAGCTATTTCTTCAGCCAATTCAAAAGGAATCTCCTGATTAGCTGTCACCATAACACCACGATTCATTAGAATCTTAATGATATCAGAAACTTGTAATTCAAGTTTTTCAGCCAACAAACTGACCATGACATTTTCCGGCAATTCAATAAATTCTTTTTCTTCTATAATCTCTTCGACATTTTTATGTCGTTTTTTATTGGTTTTCTTCTGAGTCTCATCCTCAGCCGTTTCTACAATACTATCTTCTGCTGATGTTGAGCCATCTTCTACTTTATTGTCTTTCTTATAATGCGTTAAAATCACATTATATTCTTCCTCTGTCAAGGAACTCATATGATTTTTTATATCTACTTTCAAGTTCCTAAGAACCTCTATTAAATCCTTATTGCTAACATCCAATTCTTTAGCTAACTCATACACTCTTATTTTCGACATTCATTTACCTCCGATTTATTGTTATGCTTGCTCACCAACCTTAGATAAGATGG
>PGZS01000002.1 GCA_002841435.1 Firmicutes bacterium HGW-Firmicutes-3
GTTTCCGGGGGTGGAAACAAAAAGAACGAGCAGGGGTGTTTCGTTCGTAAAAGTTAGAGCTGACATGGCAACATGTTGTTCTAGCTTTTTTATGTTGTATGAGAGGTCCCATGAAAACCCCTCCACTGTATGTATGACTACGGCCTCCAGTTGGTGCGTCCTGCACCAAAAGTCGGCGGACAGCTCCTGTTGTCTTGCTTAAGTCACACACACAGTTCCAGGAACTTCATGGTCGGTGTTGGCTTACATGGTATTATTGGTTGTCTTTAGCTCATCATATGAAGTATACGCTTTTTAAACCTATTGAAATTACGCATACCTTCTGCATTTCTTTAAGAACCTTAATCTAGTTGTTAACGCCTTCTGTATAACTATTTTTATAAGGACAAGTGAAGGAATTAAGAATACTTTTGCCAGTTAATAATGGTATTCATACACATTATTAACTCAGGCTCATTCTGTGTTGCTACAAATATACCATTCCTTAAGACGTTTTAATGCTGTATTCTTATCTGGAGAATCTACAAAGTCATATAACTTTTCTTTTAGAAGATAAGCTGTCCTAAGTCTTGAGGAAGTATCAAGCATGACGCTTACTTTATTATGAACCTGTCATACATAAAGTTCCAGGAACCTCTTTGTCGGTTTTGTGGTGAAATCATTCTGAGGCCTCAATTGCAAATCGAAATGCAACCGTTCCGATATCAGATTGAGGTTATTACTTTGTTTAATATATATGACTAGGTGGTTGCGTCCTAGCTTACAAAAAGATTGGTAATCATCCAGTCTTTTTTGTATTCATGTTAGTACAAATCATATATCCTAAAAGAGTTGGCGGTAGAACGGAGGATATATGTCTAAATTTTTTACCTATGAAGAAAGACTTGACTTGAACTGCAAAAATATTTGAAAGAAAGTCTTTCCTTTAAAGAAATCGGCCGCAGGTTAGGAAAAAATCCAACCACGATATCTAGAGAAGTTCGCAAGTATAGCGCTCAAAAAGCTACCGGACATCCAGGTTATCCTTATAATTCTTGTAAAAATCGTTTCAATTGCAGACGTAAAGAAGTTTGTAGGAAAAGCTGTACGAAGAAGTCAATCACCTACTGTAAACTTTGTCAGTTATGTAATGATAACTGCTCAGATTTTATTCATGAAATCTGTACTGCACGTTTTCGCGTTCCCTATGTTTGTAATGGGTGCGATACGAGGGGAAAATGCTCTCTTTTAAAAAATATATATGATGCTGAGCATGCACATATCAAAGCCCATGAATCGATTTCAGCGGCAAGGAGTGGTTTGTGCATATCAGAAGACGAAATCTCTAGGTTGAATAAAATCATTTCTCCATTAGTTCATCAGGGTCAATCAATCCATCAAATTTATGTAACCCATGAGAACTAATTGATGTGTAGCGAAAAAACCATTTACAACTACATTGATGCCTGTCTCTTTGATGTAAGAAATATTGATCTGCCTCGAAAAGTAAAATTTCGTGAGCGTTATAAAAAACCGGAATTCAAGGTGGAAAAAGGATGTCGCATCGGTCGCAACTATGAATCGTTTGGAACATTTGTTAATAAAAATCCCGATATAGCAATTGTCCAGATGGATTCGGTGATTGGAACAAAAGGTGGTAAATGTCTGCTTACAATCCACTTTGTGGATACCAGTCTAATGCTTGCATTTTTACGCGAAGCCAATACATCAAAATCAGTTATTGATATTTTCAACCACCTTGATAAAACACTATTAAGCACTATTAAGCAAGCATTCTGAGGCTGAGGCTGTAGCTGCTGAGTCTGAAGATATAAGCAAATCAGGTAATAAGTATAAAATAAATGATTATATTAAAAAATTAAGACGATTAATGTCGTTTGTGTATTTTACGATGTCGTTTGATATATTTGTATTGACATTAATAAAATTAATGATAGTATAAGTATGCGATATATCAAAAATAGGGATTCGATTCTAAGAAAAATTCTTTGAGTAGAAAATAAAATATAGTCAAATGTAAGATGCTTGGGGATAATTCTGTTTTGAATTATTCCATTTAAGTATACAACTAAATAGCTTTGTTATATTTAATTCTGTAGATTCATTCATAGTTAGCGATGTGGTGAATCGCAAGATTATAAAAATGCATACAAGTTAAGTAATCCACTCAATGACACAAGTTATAGGTGTTATTAGTTTCAAAAACAGTTGAATAATACGAAATAAAATCTCACCTGTTAAAGAAAGCTGATTATATGTAAATAGCCATTTAACTTCATTAGTAGGTTTATTAAATTCATTTTTAGACATTTTAATTTTGTTATAATTTTGTGAGCAGTAATATTTTTTGTTTTCTCATAAATGCCTATATAATTGAAAGGAATTACAAAAAATGAAAATGAAAGTTTTTTTTATTATAATTATATTGACAATTTCAACTTCTTTTGTCAGTTTGAGGACAATTTATAATGAGGTTAAGCAAAATAAAACAGAAATGGAAATAAGTAAGATTGAAAGTAGCCAAATAAATACAAATAATGAAGTTGAACATACTAATATGGTACCCAGTGAGTTATTTGTAGAAGAGAGTAAAATTAAAAGAAGTAAGCTTAACTATAGCTATAAAGATGATTTGAATGTTGAAGCTGACTTGAGTAACTTTACATTATCTTTGTCATTTGGTCAATGTGGAATCAATGATATTTTTTCTATTAAAAAAATTGAATTAGTTGGTGTAGAAAATCAAATTGCTATCGAATCGTGTACAGATTGGGTTGGACCATATACAGTTAAGTATATTGGAACAGAGAAAAATACAAACAAAGAAATCTTCACGGGTGGATGGCATGGATCTAATGGTGATGTGACTGGAAATGCAACAGCATTTACAAAAATGATAGCCATATATGCGGATGGAAAAGAAATTAAAAAAAAAACAAATGGCGAAGCAGATATAATTAGCATAGTTTTAAAAAATGAAATAAAGGGATTTAATATAAACGATTATGTGATTGAAGAAACAGTTACCTATACTATTTATGAAAATCAAGTAGATATTAAAGTACAGATTGTGGCGATTCATGATCTTGAGATATTAAGATATTATGGATTACAGACCCAAAATAATATGTTTGATAATGAAATAAAGTATTTATATGAAGATGGAAGATCGATAACAAAAAGTTTAGGTATGGCAAGTGATTCTGGTGTAAAAAATAGTGAAAATAAAGTGATATCTTTTGAGTTATCAGGTATTACTCATCAGTTTTTACTAAAAGCTTGGATTAATTCTGATGGCTTATTATCATCGTTTAATTATATTGCAGCGGACAAAGCTGAAGCATTTACAACTTATTATGGTAAATCATATTTTAATCTGATTAATGGCAACACTTTGGTCTTAAAAGCAGGCGAGAATTTGGTTTGGTCTGGAGGGTACAGTTTTAAATTGGCAGATTGATTAGACACTGAAACCTGAATTTTCAAGATTTATTTAACAGTGTATTGCAGACATGAGAAATCAAAGGGTAACAAAGATGAAGTGTTAATTTTCAAAAATAGGGATTTGAAACTAAGAGAAATATTGAGAAAGAGGGGATAATTATAGTTCCTTAGTTATCCCATTAAGGTATAGCTAAATAACATGTATTGAGACTGTAATTACTAAATTTAATTTGTTCATTAGTATTTAGATTTAAATGCTTTTTTAGTTTAATATGACACAAATTATCATTTTACTTACAAGTAAAGTATTGTCCATCAATAAGCAACTTACTCGCTCATTTTTTCTTTCTAATTTTCACACAAATGGTTGAACTAATGCGGCAGAGTTTCAGTGCTTCGTTTTGGTCCAGAATACTTTTTATAGATATTATTCATCTTACATAAAAGTACAAAAGTTATATATAGTATATTAAAGGGGTTGACTGACTTGGAAGATAAAAGTGTAGGACAAATAATAAAGGAATTACGGCTTAAAAATGATCTGTCACAAGCAAAATTGTCAGAAGGTATTTGTTCGATTCAGCATTTATATAGACTTGAACAAGGAAAAAGATTACCTTCTGCATATCTCTTGAAATTATTGTCAGAAAGACTAGGTTATGAGTTAATTGTTATGCTTTTTGATATAGATTATAAGTGGTAAATTATATTATGTAATAATTAAAATTTCTTTGTGTGTTTTTATAGTGTGGATTCTTTCAAATATATGAAAGGATCTTTTATGTGTGCCAGGCATGGCACTAATCTAGCTAGTGAAAGTCTAGCCACGGGTATTTACCGCCAAGTGTAGCGAACCACAAGTTGGTATCAGTAATGGTATAGATGAAGGAAGTGGTGTAGCAAAATTCTTGAGCCTACGAACAGAAACTTGATAAGGCGATTAGGTGGGTGAGGTTGCATAACAAACTAAAGCCCAAAAGGTAAACGTAAACCGAAGTTGTAAATCAAGAGGTTGTGGAATGAAAGATTAGTGTCTTACCCTGGGAGACCCTACCCACATATCATAAATATGGTCGAAAAAGGTTTGGGGAGGGAGTCAGATGAAGTCATAGTAGGTGTAATAACTGAAGGACTGAAACGATTTATAATACAAATCGTTATTCTTAAAATAATGCATGAGCTAGAAATCAGAGGGACAAGAAAAGTAGGAACGTAACCGAGGGATATTGTCTGTATCTAGAAGAGTGATATGTATGAATTTTGTAATTAACAGAGGAGTAACAACAATGAGTTTAATTGAAGTGATAACAACAAAAGAGAACTTAAACAGAGCATACAAGAAAGTTGTTGAAAATAAAGGTGCGAGTGGGATTGATGGTATAACGGTAGAGGAACTAGGGAATTACATTAAGTCTAGTAAAGAAGATATTATGAACTCTATTAGAAATAGGAGATATTTTCCAAAACCAGTACGAAGAGTATATATACCAAAAAGCAATGGAAAAATGAGACCACTAGGAATTCCAACTGCCCTGGATAGAACAATACAACAAGCAATAGCGCAACCAATATCTGATATTTATGAAGAGATATTTAGTGAATACAGCTATGGATTTCGACCAAATAGAAGTTGTCATGATGCAATCAAACAAGCATTAGTCTATTTAAATGATGGTTATGAATGGGTCATAGATATTGATATTGAACAGTTCTTTGATAAAGTAAATCATGATAAATTAATTCAAATTCTTAGAGAACAAGTAAATGACAGTACAACATTAAACCTAATTCATAAATATATGAAAGCCGGTGTAATGGAGCAAGGATTAGTAAAAGCAACAAGGACAGGGGTCCCACAAGGTGGACCGTTATCCGTTGTACTATCCAACATCTATTTAGATAAGTTAGATAAAGAATTGGAGCAACGAGGACTGCGTTTCGTAAGATACGCAGACGATGTGCTTATTTTCACAAAAAGCGAAATGGCTGCCAATCGTGTCATGAAGTCAATTAGTGATTGGACCTTAAGAAAATTATTTCTTAAGGTAAATGCAACAAAATCAAAAGTAGTCAGACCAACAAGGAGTAAATATCTAGGGTTCACGTTTCTTAAACATGGTGGACAATGGAAAGTAAAACCCACAACAGAAAAGAAGAAAGCTTTATATAAAAAGATGAGTGAATACCTAAAAAGAGGGAAAGCAATATCACGTTCCTTAGTAGTAACAATAAAATGATCTTTCCCTGACTTAATAGACACCGTTTTAGGCGGATAATCTTTGTTTTTCGCATTGATTCGGTGTTTTATTACCGATTGCTGAATTCAAGCGATTTGAATTATAGAAAGTTTCAATGTAATCAAAAATATCATGCTTCGCTTGATCTCTAGTTTTGTATTGTTTGTGATGAATTAATTCCTTCTTTAGGATGCTGAAAAAGGACTCCATAGGAGCATTGTCATAAGGGTTTCCGCTCCTACTCATGCTGCATATAATACCATTGGTTTTTAACAGTCGTTGATAGTCATAGCTGGCATATTGCACTCCACGATCAGAGTGATGGATTAATCCGAATGATGAATTTCTTCTCATAATTTCCATGTTAAGAGCATTCATTACAAGCTCTTTGGTCATATGCTTGTCCATTGACCAACCAACTATCTTTTTATCATAGACGTCCTTTATACAAGTTAGATAGAGCCATCCTTCTTCTGTTGGGATGTATGTTATATCTGAAAGCCATATTTTATTGGGACAAGTTGTCTCAAACTGCTGATTTAAAAGATTTTCTGCTACCGGGTATCTGTGATTTGAACTCGTTGTAGCTTTGAATTTTCGGTGAGTAATCGAATAAATGTGATTATTTTTCATGATTTTACTCACACGATTCTTTCCACAAGTTATTCCATCTAGCTGCAATTGCTTGGTAACTCTCGGGCTTCCATAGGTCTTTCTGGATGCCTCGTAGACTCTTTTAATCTCTACCAACAATTTATCATTTGCTTGCTTATACTTGCTCTTTGGACGTTTGAACCATGCATAATAACCACTTCGAGATACACGCAGTACTTTTGCCATCTTCACCACACGAAACTCGAAGCGGTGAGCTTTCATAAACGCATATTTTATCTCGGTGGTTTGGTGAAGATGGTGATAGCTTTTTTAAATATAGCGATTTCCTCTTCAAAATCGGATATTTTACGTTTGGCATCCCGTAGCTCTTTTTCTTCAGGCTTGAGATTTCCACTTCCGACAAAAGGTGTATTTGGATCCTTGTGGTACTGCTCAATCCACTTGTAGATTGTATTGGGATGAACACCGATGTCATTTGCTACACTTGGGACGCTTCGATTGAGCTCTGTTATCAATCGGATTGCTTCCATCTTAAAATCATTGTTGAACCTTTTTCTGCTCATATAGACGTCGAGTAGACTCTGTCTCGACTTTCCTCCTTCCAAAGGAAAAATCTTTGTTATAGGGAGGGTTGAGTCTCAAAAGCCCCTTGCAGAACCGTACGTGACCAATTAAGGCATACGGCTCTTCAGTAAGCCATTCGCCTAATAAAAACTTTCTAGATAATTGTTCTAGGCAATAGGGTAAATCTTAAGAATAGCCTTGAATTTATCCCATGCAAGCCAACAAGACTGGTCACGTCTTATCTTGATCTTCATAGTTTTTGTTTCACATACCAGTAAAATTTCTTCGTTCCCATGAAATTACCATAGATACCGTAATATCTGTAGTGACCTTGTAGCTTGATGTTCAGTGTGTTTCCTGATTGTTTCAGTGATACTTTCATGTATATGTTCTCTTAACTGCTTCTTGACTGTCTCTTTCATTAGCTTTAACATCTTTTTACTAGTCCTATGCAGAAGACAGTATTTCCCCAAGTAACTTGTTGCATTATAGTGCGTGAAGCCCAGAAAATCAAAAGATTCTTTTGTCCCTTTAAAATTTCCGTAGGGTATTATCTTACTTTTATCTTCCGCAATTTCAAATCCGAATTTCTTCAAACTATCTTTAAGAAGCTTGTAAAACTCATGTGCTTCGTTTTCATATTGAAACTTGCAGACAAAATCATCTGCATATCTTACCAGGTACATCTCACCTTTGAAGTCTCGACCTTTAATATGGTCGAACCACATCTCTGAAACGTAGTGTAAGTAGACATTCGCCATTACTGGCGAAATGAGTCTGCCTTGATAAAGATTGTAATAGATAGTTCAAGTCTCAAACTAATATTGAACCAATATTACAACTCACAAATTTTTTTAAACTTATACCTTTTCAGAAATAATACTAGTACAAGGCAAATTTATGAAACCCTATTTCCGTTTTATGAAAAGTGGATTAATAAATTGTTCCAAAACTATATATGAAACCAATTGGTTTATTTACTATGATAATAGTTTCAGGTAGCATTGATATGAAACTGAAAATTTTAACAATTATAAGGAGATTAATATTATGAAGAAAATCAAGGTTGTATTAGTATTTGTGATGGTTTTAATGTTGATGTTGGGTAGTATTTCGTTTGGTAGTGTAACAGTTACTCCTATTGATTATACGGGTCAAAGTAGTGGTAATAGTCTTATTTATAGTGACAGTCCAGAACGATTTGGTCTTCAAAATAGTAGTTTGGTATACTTGTATGGTAGGTCATTAGGCACATCATATAAAGATGTTGAATATTACCATTGGCTCAATAATAATTCTACTCAATATGATAAGTGCAGAATTGGTGTTGCAATTCAAAATACTACTTCAAGTAGTGTTACTATTACATATAAAGGTGCCCATACTTCATTAGATGTTTCAGCAACTGCATCTAACATAGATACCTTAGCGTTAGGAAAAACACCAGCAGTTTTAGTGAATTACTTAAATGCTTCTACAAAAACAATTACTATACAAGCAGGTAAAAGTGCAATTGTGTGGGCTAATGATTTTCAATTTAAACCTGGACACCAGAAATTTGTTTTTGGTCGTGGACAATTCAAATCCAGTAAATCAACAGGTGTATACTTAAGAGTTTTTGCCGCTGGGCAAACAAAAACAGCGGCAGAAGTGTTCAGTGTAGCGACACCGGTAGCTGGAGAGAGTAACCATTTTTGTGGTGAAGTAAATTATACTCAAAAAAATCTGAATATTAATGTAAATACGGATTTAGGTAAAGTAAGATTGTTAAGTGAATGGATGGAAAATAAAAACATACGAGAATATTATGGAGTAACATCTTACAAATCAGGAACAAATCCTAAATTAGGTGGAAATTTTGGAGTTATCTATAATATATCGATTGCCAACCCAGCTGGTAAAAAGATATATATCATACCTAAATGGAGTGATGGAAATAAAACAAAGGCATCAGCAGTTTTTAAATTGAATAATAATGCATGGGAAGCTGCTACAGTAATATCTAATAATGGTGCTGATGATTTTATGAATAATTGTTGGGTAAGATCGTTAGGTACCAGTACGACTGCAACATTCAAGTTCATACTTCCAGGAGGAAATAGTGGAAATTATTATGTACTAATTAAATAGTAAAAAAATGATAAAAGGATGGTTTGCTGTGTTATTTAATCATCCTTTTATCATAATTTACAAATGAGAATCTGCTTGCTCTAAATAATTTGCTATTTTACTTAATTAAAAACAATTTATAGCTAAATTATATTCTGTTGCTTAAAGTTCAGACAATAAAATTATAAATATCTTGCTTCAACACAAGATGAATAGCACTTTGGATTATCAACACTTTCTAAACCACTTTTAAGATGGAATAAAGATGATAAGTGTGAGTAGAGAGAAACTGAAAACTAAGCTTGTAGTCTAATAATTAGAACTATCTGCATTAGAATGGTCGCATAATTTAGGAAAGAACATGATGCTTTATTCAACTAATGGAAGTCTCATGATAAAAATATAGTTCCGATACTACATTTGTAGTAAGCATAAAGTATAACAAAGTACAAACATCTTAAACATTTGGTTAGGAGTGTTTGATAAATGGAAAGAGTAAAAAAGTGGTTGAATGATATATGTTATAGTGGTAGAATTAGCTAGATTGTAAAAAAGTTCAAGAAAAGAGGTGATTAAAATATGAGGGATTTTATTGAACTAGCTGTTATTCTACCAGTTTTTAACGAGGCAAAAGCAATAGATAAGCATTTTAAAATAATTTATGATACATTGAAGCAATTTGATAGTGACATTCATTTTGTTATAGTTGACGATGGGTCAATAGATGATACGTGGTCGATAGTACAAGGGTTAGTTAAAGATTATGGAGATGTAAAAGCAATAAGATTTTCACGTAATTTTGGCAAGGAGTTAGCAATTTTTGCCGGGTTAGAAAGTATTGACGCGCAAAAATATGTGATTATGGATTCTGATTTACAGCACCCTCCAAAATATATAAAAGATATGCTGGAAGTAATGGATACTGAGAATGCCGATATCGTGGAAGGTGTGAAAGAAAGCAGGGGAAAAGAGTCCTATATATATAAGATTGTTGCAACAAGTTTTTATAGATTGTTAGAGTCGTTAACCGGTCTTAAACTAGAAAACTCATCTGATTTTAAAATCATAAATAACAGGGTTGTATCTGCTTTGTGTGCCATAAAAGAAAAAAGTTTATTTTTCAGAGGGTTGGTTGATTGGGTTGGTTTTAAGAAAGTAGAATTCCCTTTTGTTGTTGACGCGAGGGAAGATGGTACAAGTCGTTTTACAGCGAGAACGTTAATTCGTTTAGCCTTTACAGCAATATTATCGCATACCAGTAAGCCTCTGTATTTAACAATAATCGCCAGTGGCATTATGTTTGTCCTAGCGATCATACTTGGGATTCAAACGCTTTATAATTATGTATTAGGTCATGCAATTGGTGGTTTCACAACGGTTATTATTTTGATACTGTTTAGCAGTTCAATGATTATGTTTTCTTTGGGTATAATAGGATTTTATATCTCAAGGATTTATGATGAAGTAAAAGGGCGACCAAGATATATTATTGCAGAAAACCATTTGAGAGATGAAGAAACTCATGAATAGAAAACTAAGATATTTTGCGGATAAAAGAACTCTGGAGATTATAAGATATATAATTATTGGAATATTTACTACATTAGTAAGCTATATTTCTTTTTGGCTTTTTTATTACATATTTCACTGGGAGACTAATTTAAGTAATTTGTTTTCTGTATTTTTGGCAATAATATTTGCATTTGTAACAAATAAAATTTATGTTTTTAGAAGCATTCATAACTCTATCAAAGATATTTTAATAGAGGCAGTCGTCTTTTTCTTTTCAAGAGGTATATCCATAGTGCTTGAAATAATAGGGGTATTAGTACTTACTTCTTTTTATACGGTGAATCCCATGGTCTCGAAAATTTCAGTCAGTTTTTTTGTGGTTATTATTAATTATTTTACATCTAAATATTTGGTATTTAAACCAAAAGAAGAAGGGAAAGTAAATGAATCATGGAAATAGTTGATAGACAACGGGGAAAGTTTTATTTATTTATTGTGATTGCAATTGTTGTAGTAACTTATTTTGTCAATCTAAATATCCGTCTATATGGGGATGATTTTTTTTATATCAGGTTTACTAAAGTTGACTTGAGCTACTTTATTAACCGTCATACAGACCACTATATGCGAGCAAATGGGCGAGCCATTATACATATTCTGGCTACATTTTTTCTTGGTTTGGATTTGCGTATTTGGCAGGTTTTCAACTCAGTCATGATGGGTATGCTTGCGCTTTTTGGGATAAAAGCGATTATTTCAGTTCCGGCAGATTTTAAATCAAGTAATTCTGTTTTAGTAGCGGTTATTTTTTTTGCCTCAATTGGCTACTTTGATCATGAAATGACCAGACAAAGTGTATATTGGTTAACAGGATCATTTAATTATTTGTATCCAACAGTAATGTTATTAATTTACTGGTATCTACTGAATAAGGAAAAAAAATCTCTCTTGATTATAATGGCATTTTTTGCTGCAGCAACGGTCGAACAAGTGGCTGTGATGACTTTTGGTCTTACGTTGATGACAGTATTAGAAAGAAAATTTTTAGAAAAAAGGCAACCTGCTGTTCATTTGTTAATAGCTTTGGTTGTATCCTTTATTGGTATGTCTACGGTTATATTTGCACCATCGGTTTTTCTTCGTGCATCAATTGAAAATGCACCGGTTAGTGGATTTATACCGCTACTGTTTTACAATATTAAAATACAAGGGACAACTTTTTTATTTTCAAAAGTAATGATGCCTTATCTAATTATGTCAATTATTTCTTCGATTGGTGTTGTCTATTATTACAAGGATATTCTAAATAGGTTTAAAATGGTGCATCAACTAATTGTGATATTCAGTACAAGTGCATCACTTTGTTGGTTATGGCAGATGACGTCAAGGAATGCTCAGACAAATTATTTTAGTATTACATGGCCTTATGGATTATTCTATTTGTTTACAGGAATAGGTATTTCAACGTTACTGTTTTATGCGGCTATTCTTATATATATCAATAAAGGTATAAAAAATTATAAAATGCCAGTATTATCTTTGATTTTAGGTTTTGGATCACAAATTATGTTGCTCGTTTCGCCAGTATATGGTTATCGTAATTTGTTTGTAGCAATCATTATGTTAGTGCTGTATGTGGCGTTAATACTACCATCATTTCATCAACTAGGCATTCCGGTTATAGTAGGTCTTTTTATCTGCTTTATGTTTGATAAACCATGGTTGTTACCAATTCAAGCAATCGCTTTCTATTTGGCTTTTTACAAAAACAATACATCAATGAGAGCATTGAGATTAAAGCTTGCAAACTATATTGGGTATGGGACAATAATAATTATTTCTATAATTGTTATGCAAAAATCCATCTATGGCTATCATACTAATGCTAAAGTATATGATGAGAATTTGGAAGTATCGAATATATATATTGAAAATCAAAATGAAATAACTTTAGAGCAAGTCAAATTGCCTTATGAGTTATTTGCTTGGGTAATGCCATATCAAAATGAATATTATGCACCATACTATAATTTATACCTTGGAATCAATCAAGATACTAAAATAGATTGGCAGGAGTAGCAAATATTTTGTATGCTGATGTTAAATAGAATAATACTCATCTAAAAAACTGCATATAATAAGGTTAAAAGTCATCTGGTTGTATCAGATGACTTTTTTGTGTTTGCCTTCTATTAGTCCTTCAATGCATACGGATTTACCTCGTTGTCAACGTCACTCTACTTAACTTTTAGATAATCTTCTTCGAGTTAAATGAAATGCACTCATTGAGGAGAACATAAAGCCTGCGAGATGAGGTGTGTTACTCACTAAATGTGGTACAATAATAGCAACAAACACAATGACATACACGCTAAAACATAGGTATAGGATTTTTGTAAAAATAATTATACACATCAGGTAAAAATACTTGTAGACCTAAGGAATTATTAAGTATAGAATTATTACATTTCAACTTGTCTGTTAAGATTAAAGAATAACATTCTTGAATAACGCAACAGATTTCTTAAATATATAGTCTCTTGTGACAAACTAAAAATAATAAAACAATCTACCAGCATTCAACACAAAGCGGTTTAGATTATGTATAGGAGGTCATTCATTGATGCAAAAACCCAAAATGAATCTATATATCAAAATAATCATGATTTATATTTTTTTGATTCTATTACCGTTAACAATTTTGTTTTTTACATTTACCTATAAAGCGTTAAGTGAGATACAAACGAATTACCTCTCGTTTATGATGGAAAACAATAATCAATTAAACCAAAGAATCAGCTTAATTATTACGGATATTGATCGTGTATCGTCACTTTCAGTTATTGATGATGAAGCACAAAGGATTCTAAGCAAGAATTATAAAACCTATGGCGTAGAAAATCTCACTGATCGTGAAAAAATGATTAATTTAATCAGCATCTCTTCTACATTAAGTACTTTTTTCTATGAGGTCATTTATGTTAGTCAATATGAAATGTTTTATACTAATTTAAGTTCAATATCTCAAGAACTAGAGGATAGAATTATTAACGAATGGATTCCTTATCTGACAGCTAATGGTAATAAACGAATGATTACGGATATTTATCAAAAAAATACGGGAGTAGCTTATATATCCATTAATAGAAGAATATTGAATCCATATAGTTATAAAGTAAACGGATATGTTTTTATAAATATACGACAAAAGGACTTGCAGAGAAATCTAGACAAAACAAATAGGACAAAGAAGGATGGATTTATAACAAATACAATTATACTAAGTGAAAACAATATCATTTATCATTCAAAGGATGAAGACTCTTTACCAATCGAGTTTAATAGGGTTATTTTTGATACGATTAAAAATAACTGGGAGAGTATTGAAAAATCCAGATTGAAAATAGAGTTTGAAGGTAATGAATACATTATGACAGGCATAAAAAACGAAGATACAGGCTGGTATATTATTCAATACATACCAATGAAGTACATTGCCAATTATTCAAAAAAAACACTTTACTTTTATTTATTTATTATGCTTCCTATATTGTCTTTATTTCTTCTGTTAGGATATTACTTTTCAGAAAGAATCGTATCCCCAGTACATAAGTTGAAATGTGCCATGAAAAAAGTGGAAAATGGTATTTTTGAGCAGTTGAAAGATAAAAGTAAAAAAGCGAATGAAATAGATGAATTAATTGAATCTTATAATACAATGGTCATTAGACTTGAAAAAACTATACGTCAAAAATACATATCTGAAATGAATAAACGAACAATTGAGTTTAAAATGCTTCAGGCACAGATTAACCCCCACTTTCTATACAACACGCTTAACCTTATCACTTCAATGGCAGAACTTGAAGGGAATGGAAAAATAGGAAGAGTTTCAAACAGCCTGGCGAGAATGTTTAGGTATAACATTCAGGAAGGTGACATAGTTAGAATTAAACAAGAGTTAGAACAGGTCTCTAATTATGTAACAATTCAGAAATTGAGATTTTATGATAAAGTAGAATTTTGTTATGAGATTTCAGAGGAAATAGAGTCCTATTATATGTTGAAATTTTTATTTCAACCCCTTATTGAGAATGCCATTTTCCATGGGATTGAAAATAAAGACGGTCCCGGTAAAATTGACATGATTTTTAAAGAAGAGCAAGAAATGTTAATTATTAAGATTATAGATGACGGGGTGGGAATGTCTGAAGATACTTACCTTGGTATATTAGAAAAAATTACGAGGAGAAGAGAAGAGTATTTTAAGCAAGAAAGATACGATCATATTGGTATTGAAAACATTCACTGTAGAATTAGGGACTATTATGGAGAAGAATTTGGGCTACACATTGAATCCATATTGGGAGAAGGAACAATTATTGAAATGAAAATTCCGATAGTCAAGGAGATGAAATAATTGAAAATACTTATTGTAGAAGATGAATTCTATATGAGAAAGGCATTAATAAAAATTATTCATGGAAAGTATAATAATGATTGCGAGATTACGGAAGCTGAAAATGGGATTAAGGCTACAGAATACTTTAAGGATAACTATTTCGACATTGTTATTACAGATATCAGAATGCCCCAAATGAACGGACTAGAACTAGCAGAGTGGATTCAGAAGCATTATCCTCACACATTTATAATTATTATTAGTGGCTATTCTGAATTTGAATATGCACAAAAAGCACTCAAATATAAGGTTAAGGAGTATATTCTTAAGCCCTTAGAAAAAGAGGAAATTTATCGTGTGCTCGACACAGTTTTTAAGGAAGTCGATGTTAAAGTCTTAAAGGAAAAACAGGAAGCAATTTTGATTAAGAATGCTACACAAGCAATAGAACGGCAAGAATTGGCGAGTATTATTAATAATAGACAAAATCTTAATAAAGAAGATTTCATGGAGCTTCTCGATATTGAATCTGAACAGATATTTTTCAGTATTATGGTTGTTCGTTATAAGAAGGTTATTAATGAACAGGTTAAGGAGTCTTTTAAAATGATATTTCGAAATGCAAACAATATCAAGACCTATTATAATTATGCAAATAGAAATGAAATGCTAGTTTTCTCCTATGGATATAATAGCTTAAAGCATTATGTAGACGAGATATACTCAAGGCATTTGTATTGCATAAAAAATATGATTTCTATGGGTGAAGCAGATGATGTTGTTATAGGAATAAGTAAGACACATGATAGAATTATAGATTTTTCTGTTGCCTATGATGAAGCTAGACAATCCCTTCTTAATTACTTTTTACTAGGCTGGGGAAAGGTGTATATATATAGTGACAATATGAACAGTGATAATGAACCAATGAAGATGTCAAACGATCTTTTTAACCGATTTAAAAGTGGACTAATGGATGGGGATTTAATACGAAGTACGAATACACTTAATAGGATTGTGGAATTTTTAGTTAATTATAAAAATAATGAAAGTACTGAAAGTACTGCTATTACAATTCAACTGTTCTATATGAAACTAGAGATTATCCTAGATGAAGTAGCAAACAAAAATAACATAAAATTGGATACTAGGAAAGAATATGATTCTTTTAATGAAGTAGGGGATTTAGTTGATTATTTTAGTAGACTCATTTCTATCATATGCAAAGAAATGGATCTAAAAAACAAGGAAACTTCCGTTATTAAATCTTTGGTAGAGTACATTAAAAATAATTATTATGAACCCCTTTCTCTGGATGAGATAGCGAGTAAAATGTATTTTATGAACCCATCTTACTTAAGTAGGTTATTTCATGATGAGACGGGCGATACTTTTTCAAAAACACTATTAAATATACGAATGGAGAAAGCTAAACAATTATTGGATGAACAAGAGCTCTCTATAACAGAAGTAGCAGTCACGGTTGGCTATAATAATGTAGCTTACTTTATTAAAACGTTTAAAAGTATTTATCAACAGACACCTGGACAATATCGAAAGACCTGTGGCAATAAATCAAATATGCGAAACTAAAGAGTGATGGCTATAATTTAAGTAAAATAAGTGATAAAGATTTTGATAGATTAGTTATATTATTATGATGCTTTCCAAGATAATATATATTTGTGGTAACTCATAACTACATAAAATAATATTAGGAGGAAAAAAGAAATGCTAAGATGGCTTAAAAAAATTATTGTAATGGTATGTGTACTTTCTTTGCTAGTATCTTTATTAGGTTGTGCTAAAGAAGAAAAAACAGGAACTACAGAAACTACAGAGGGAAAATCAACAAGTTCAAGTTCTGAGGAAGAAGTAATACTTACAGTATGGTTACCTTCAAATAATGAAAGTGAGAACAAGGTAATGTCTGAAATTATGGATGCTTATAATGAACTGAATGTAGGTAAAGTAGTTGTGGAATATCAGTTTGTTCCAAGAGCTAATGCTTTTGCTTATGAAGATAAGATTAGTGCGGCTGTAACAATTAATCAACTACCAGATGTTTTAATGATGGACGGTCCGAATGTTAGTAACTATGCTTATTCAGAAATAATTAAGCCAATTACTGAATTTTTCACTGAAGACGAACTAGATGATTTTGTTGCATCTATGCTTAGTCAAGGAACTTATAACGGAGAGTTATATGCTCTTTCTCCATCAGAATCAAGCGTAGTTATTTATTACAACAAAGATATTATTGATGCAGCGGGTATTGAGGTTCCAATGAAACTTGAAGATGCTTGGACTTTTGATGAATTCATGGAGATTGTTAAAACGGTACACAAGGATGGCGAAGTCTATGGTGTTAACATAGCACCTGACTATGGAACTGGAGAATGGATGACTTACATGCCTACGTTATTTCTATGGTCGTTTGGTGGGAATATTATATCAGAAGATGGAATGACTGCAGAAGGGTATATCAATAGTAGTGCTTCTGTTGAAGCTATGGAATATTTTCAAAGCCTTTCCAATTACTCCAATTGGCAAGCAACTCCAACAGAATTTGAAGAAGGCAGAGCAGCATTTAAGATATGCGGATCTTGGTTAGTGCCAGGATTTGAAGCTAATCCTGATTTAAATTGGGGTATTACATATTTACCATATGAAAAGACACACGTAGCACCTTCTGGAGACTGGGCTTGGGGCGTCTCTTCAACAAAGCATGCAAAAGAAAGTGCTGATTTCCTAAAGTATATGCTAAATGCTGAAAACATTGAAAATTTTACAACGATTGCGGCTAAACCTCCAACAAGAAAATCATTGTTAAATGCATCAGAGTTATGGGCTAGTTATCCAAGAAGTATTATCAAGGATCAAGTTATCAACAGTGGACACCCAAGACCAAAAACACCAGCTTATCCAGTTGTAACACAGGAATTTGCATCAGCTGCAGTGGATTTATTCTTAGGTGCTGATGTAAAAGAAAGACTGGATTTAGCAGCGTCGAATATTGATGAGAATCTTCAAAGATATTTTAAATAGTGTTTAATCATGGATATCCTTCCAAAGTTGTTTTAGAATCTGGAAGGATATTACATGACTTAATGTACACGTAATCTAATATAATAGAGCATTATTTTAATATATTACGAAAGGAGAGTATATGATTCATAAGATTCAACACCGTTTTCATATTGCTAAATATCAAAAATCGTTACTTGGAATTATGTTTGTATTACCAGCTATATGTCTACTATTTACATTTTTGATTTTACCAGCTATTATGGCAGGAAAATATAGTTTTTACAATTACAGTATACTGAAACCTGAAAACATGAATTTTATCGGATTAACAAATTATACAGATGTATTACAGAGCAAAGCATTTTGGAAGACAATGACAAACACATTCTATTTTGTTGTGGTAGTGGTACCGTTTCAAAGCTCACTGGCATTATTGATGGCAATTTTAATTAATAAGAAATCAAGGATTACCAATGTCTTTAGAATCGGTTTTTTTAGTCCAGTAATCACCTCAATCGTTGTAATATCCATCCTTTGGACATTTATGTATGCAAAAGAAGGCTTAATCAATAATTTCTTAAGTATTTTCGGCATACCTAATCAGCCATTCTTAACAAGCGAAAAGCAGGCCATGAATTCCATAATTTTCATGTCGGCTTGGCAGGCATCAGGATATTTTATGATGATTTTTTTAGCTGGCTTAAAGGAAATCCCTGAAACACTGTATGAAGCTGCAGCTATAGATGGAGCCAACAAGTTTAAACAATTCATCCATGTCACAGTTCCAGGACTTAGAAATGTCATAAAATTCGTTGTAGTCGTTACAACAATTCATGCTTTTAAACTTTTTCAACAGCCATTTATTATGACAGGTGGAGGTCCTAATGGAAGTACCCAGACGGTTGTACAGATGATCTACAAAGAGGGTTTTCAATATAGAAATGCTGGATACTCATCGACAATAGCTATTTTGTTCTTTATAGTAATTGCAGCTGTTTCTACCTTAATTCAGAAGCTTATAAAAGATCGTTCATATTGAGGAGGAATAATAATGAAAAAATTGAATAAAAGACACATTATAGATATTGGTTCCCTCATTTTAAGAACATTATTTTTCTTGGTATTCATCGCACCATTGCTATGGCTAGTAGTATCTTCTTTCAAACAGGAAATGAATATTTTTAAAGACATGGGCTCACTAAGTGCATTTATCCCAAAAGATCTTTTTTTGGGAAATTACACGAAGGCTTTTCAACGAGCTGATCTCATCAAATATGTGATGAACAGTATGTTTTATGTTTTTCTAATTACACTATTTGGTATGATTGTTAACAGTTTATGTGGGTATGGTTTAGCTAAGTTGAAGGTGCCCTATAGTAAACAAATTCTTAAATTTATTATCGCACTCATTATCATCCCCTTTGAAACAATTATTTTGCCCCTTTTCTTGATTGTTAATAATTTCGGATGGGTTAACAGCTTTCAGGCGCTTATTGTACCGTTTATTGCCAATTGCTTCAATATTTATCTTTTTAAACAGTTTTTTTCAGGGATACCAGATGAATTTTTGGAAGCTGCTAGAGTAGATGGCGCTTCTGACTTGAGAACTTTCTTACAGATTGTTCTTCCTCAATCTACGACAGTTTTTGCTACCGTTTTTATTCTTACTTTCGTTGCACATTGGGGAGACTTCATGTGGCCTTTAATCGTTGCTTCTGATGATTCGGTAAGGACAATTCAAGTGGGTTTACAGTTTTTATTTACCAATCCACCACAATTATATGGTGTCATCTTAGCTGGGCTTACCTTTTCAACAATTCCATTGGCAATAATATTCCTTATGTTTCAAAAGTACTATGTACAGAGTGCTGCATCTTCAGGCTTGAAAGGTTAGGTGTTTAGTTTGAACGAAATTATTCAGGCGGAGTTTTTTTATGTTTGGGATAACTGGGGGTTTGTATCACATGATGGGGTTTTGCATATTTATGCTCAATATTGTGAAAAGTCTTTATGCGTTCTCCCAGAGGATCGGTATTGGAATGTTCATATTGAACACTTCATTTCCCTAGATCATGGAAAAACTTTCAAGCAGCGCGGACCAGTTATTCAAAAAAGTCTTGATAGAGAAGCATTTGATTCTTATAACATCTGGTCTGGATGTGCAATTCCCTTAGAGGACGAGAAGGTTTTAGCGCTTTATACAGGATTGAAATTGCCGAAAGAATCGTTAGAGAGTGATAGAAAATATGCTTTGCAGAGTATTGGTGGAGCAATATCAGAAGATGGAGGATATACGTTTAGTAAATTAGACAGACCTTTAATATCTCCTATTAGAGATTATGAGCTACTCCAAGAAAAGGGTTATTATTTGGGACCGATAGAAACACTAGGAGCAATTGATGATCCTGATGGAACTTTTATGTGCTTGAGAGATCCAGAAGTATTTATTGAAGATCATACGTTGCATATTATTTTTGGAGCTAAGGCTGTTCAACATATTGATGGGAAGAACATAATAAGAAATGCCATAGGCCATGCAATTATCAAGGATCTAGACAATATTGAGAGCCTTGAGATACAAAGACCTCTATTTATAGCGAAAGAAAATGATTATAATCAACTGGAATTACCTAATTTAATAAAATGGAAAGAATATTTTTATTTGATTATTTCAACAACAAAATTAGATTATATAGGACAACCAGATGTAGAGGTGGAAAAAACAGTCAGAGTGTATCGGTCAACACAATTAATAGATGGTGACTGGGAACCTTTTGGCAAAGACGGAGAGCATATCATACTAAAAAATAAAATCCATAAGTTATATGGACCCAAATTGATCCATATGAGTGCTAAAAATGGCGTATACTTTTTTAGACCATTTGTAATAGGAGAAACATATGCACCACCTACAATAGGTATTGATTTTTTTGGTTCCAAGGCAAAAGTTTTGTATAATATAGTTTCCAATGAATACGTATGATATTGGCTTTACTATATCATACAAAAAAATATGAATAGAAAGATACGAGTTGCAGCTTTATCTTTTTTTACAGTTGCTTCAAATCTATAAAATTATATTGTTATCGGTAATAGAAAAATCAGTTTGCTAATTTCAGCTTTCATTTACTTCAAAATACTAGTAATAATAGCTAATCCATCGACCTGATAGCGTGTGTGTTTTCTTATTTTGAAGTTATTTTAAGGTGGCCAATGAGTATAAATTAGTGGGATTCTAATCAATTGATGTCATAAAAAAAGAGAGTCAAGTAAAATAGCACTTAAGAAGTGCTTGATTACTTTGACTCTCTTTTATAATATTTTGAAATGTTATTTAATCGCACCGGATGTCACGCCGCGGATAATGTGTTTTTGGGCAAAAATATAAAAAATTACAACGGGTATAAGGGTGAGGGTAAGAGCGGCCATAGCTAAATGCCAATCTTTAGAGTAAGCACCAAAAAAATACTGGGTTGAAAGTGGAACCGTTCGAACGGATTTTTCTTGAAGTACCAAGGATGGAAGCAGGTAATCATTCCAAATCCAAATCCCATTAAGAATCATAACTGTCACAGAGATTGGTTTGAGCAAAGGTAGAACAATATGCCAAAATACTTGATGGGGTTTGCAACCATCAATATAGGCAGCCTCTTCAAGAGCCACGGGAATTCCCTTCATAAAGCCATGAAATAGAAAAATAGACATACTAGAGCCAAAGCCTAGATACATGATTATAATTCCCAAACGGCTATTGATGAGATTGAGCTTGTTGACGCCAAATAGATCGACTAGAGGTAGCATGACCGTTTGAAATGGAATCAGCATTGAAATGACAAAAAGCATGAATATAATTGCACTTAGTCTGTGTTTTGTCCGGAGTAAAACCCACGCGGACATGGATGAAAAAAGCACTAACAATAGCAAGCTAGTGACTGTGATCACGGTTGAATTCATAAAGGCTTGAGCAAAATCCATTTTCTCCATAGCATGTGGATAGTTCTCTAAGATAAAAGGGTTGGGAAGTCCAAGGGTATCGACGAGAATATTTCGCTTTGTTTTAAAACTGTTGAAGATAATAAAGTAAAAAGGCGAAATATAAACGAGACCAATAAGCAGACCGATAATTTCTATGAAACTTAAGTGAAGTTTCTTGTTTTTCATTACATTTCCACCTCCCTTTTCTTAGAGGAATATACTTGTAAAATTGAAATCACAGCTATAAATACAAAAAACAAGACGGCTTGTGCTTGACCTTCACCGAAGTTAAGTTCCTTAAAGGCCTTACTAAGAATTTCCATGGCCAACAACTCGGTTTGCCTTGCTGGTTCACCTGCTGTTAGTGAAGCATTGACATCATACATTTTAAAAGAACCTGAGAGTGTTAGGAATAAGCTGACAGTAAATGCAGGTGCAACTAAGGGAAAAACGATATGTCGAATGCGTTGTAGGGCATTTGCACCATCAATTTTTGAAGCTTCAAGAAACTCCTCTGGAATACTTTGAATAGCTGCAACATAGATAACCATAATATACCCAGCCATCTGCCAAGTGGAGACGATAGCCATAGCTAATAGGGCAGTGGTTGGTTTTGAGAGCATATTTTCACCTGAGAGCATAAGATCCGGCAAAATTTTGATAAAAATAAACTTCCAAATGTAGCCTAGGATAAGGCCACCGATTAAATTAGGCATAAAAAAAATGGTTCTCAGTAAGTTGGCTGTTCTTAGCCGTTGGGTAACGAGAAGTGCTAAAGAAAATCCAACGATATTAATTAACAGGATGCTATAACCACTATAAGTAAGCGTTAAAAGGAACGACTTCATCACTTGCTGGTCATTAAAAACGTTTAAATAATTGGCAAACCCAATAAATTGAATGGGTTTGCCAGGAATTGCATTCCAATCTGAGAAGGAATAATAAATACCCGTTAAGAAGGGAATGATAACGACAAGAAAAAAAGTGATGAGCGTCGGCGTTAAGAAAGTCCAAAAAATAATCCATTTTCTAAATTTTGTGTTCATAGGATTAACCGCCAATCTATTTTATTTATATAATATGGCTAAGGTGTTAAAACTATATAGTTGAAATTTCGCATACAATATATAGTTATGAACGTATCAACGTAACCTATATATTATATGTGATTTAATGAAACTTAGTTTTTACCCTTCAACCATAATATTGAAAGTTACAAAATGACTTATTTTGCCTTAACTAATTCTTGATATTTTGTATCAAGAAATTTCAAGTAGTCGTCTTTAGAGAATTCACCAAGGTAATACTTTTGAAGACCTTCTTTTGATGTAGGATCTAGGTAACCATTAGGTGTATACATCCAAACCCAAGGACTAGTTTTACCTGCTTGGCTATATGCTTGGATAGATTGTGACAGTGGATCGTTAGCTTTTAAAGTGATATTCGAAAAAGCAGGAATGAACTTACAATCATTAACGATGAATTGTGCACCGCGTTCACTCGAAGCCATATAATCAAGGAAAAGTTTAGCAGCCTCTTTGTTACCAGCTGCTGAATTGGTATTAACTGCCCAAAACTGTGGAACGCCAACCATAATGGTATCATTTTTCCAAGAAGGATCATCACTGAGTGGCACAGGTAAGAAGGCGATATTCATATTTTCTTCAATATCATTTATTTGGTTAATTGTCCAATTCCCTTGATGGAGAAGTGCTGTTTTACCAAGGGCAAAGCTTGAATATTGATCATCATAAGAAACCGTCATCAGGTTATCGAAGCTGTATTCGAAATATAAATCTAAGAGGTTAAGATAACCTTCAAAGCGATCATTACCATGGATTGTAGCGGTCCCTTGATTAAGTGCTTCGATAAAATCAAAAGGATTTTCTTGCCTAGCAAAAGGGACGTTGAAAGCATGAATGGCAGCTGTCCACCAAGCGCTATCACCTACAGAAAAGGATAAAACTTTGTCAATGCCTAGTTCTGATTTTTTACTTTCAAGGGTTGCAAAAGCTTCTTTCAAAGCCGTTAAAGTTGTGATACTTGTAGGATCAATACCAGCTGTTTCAAACATATCGATATTATAAATGAGACCATAACCTTCAACATTATAAGGCTGTCCATAAACTTCGCCATCTCGTGTCACCATATCAAGGGTACCATCAAATGCATTGTTAACCCAAGGTTGGTCTGTTAAAGGTTCAAGATAATCTTCCCATAGAGCCAGTTCACTTGGACCACCGATATTAAAAATGTCCGGTTCATTCCCAGAATTCATTCTTTTATTTAATGAACCACCGTAGTCTTGACCACCACCAACCGTGTCAATAACTACATTGATGTAGGGGTAGGCTACTTCAAAATCAGCGATTAAGCTGTCAAGTTGGTCGACGATTTCCACTTTAAATTGAAAGATATTGAGTGTAACAGGCTCATTTTCTAATGTACTTTCTGAAACTTTTTGATTACAAGCAGCTAAGGATATAATAAGTGATAAAACAAGTGTTATTGATAATAACTTTTTCATAGTTTTAATTCCCTCCATATTATATGAACTGTTTAGTTACAATAGGTTATGCGCATAACGTCTATATTAAAATATGATAACATAAAAAATACGCACAATCAATTAGTTATGCGCATAACGTATAAAATGCATAGATTTATATTAAAGAAGTTGTTGAATATAGACAAAGAAATACTGAGTTTATCTTGTAGGAAGAGTTGAGTCTCTAACAATTAGTTCGACAGGGAGTTTATAATCATGTGTACTAAGCTTTTCCCCATGAATCATACGAATCAAGCGCTCAATGGCACAAAAACATTTGTGTTGAGTATTTTGACTAACAGTTGTTAGTTTGGGACGCACTAGCTCAGAGAGGACATTATTGTCATAACCAACAATAGCAATGTTTTCGGGAATTTTAAAGCCTGTGTCTTGAAGAATGAGCATACTTTCGACAGCATAAAAATCAGATGCAAAAAAAAGGGCACTACAACGGCGAAACTCGGGAATTAATCCTATGATTTGTTCTTCGCGTTCATCGATTTGTTTTTTTAGGAGTAGGTGATGATTTTCTGATAAATCAATCCCTTGTTCCTGATAGGCAAAAACAAAGCCATTCCATCGCTCATAATCAACGCCGAGTTTGTTGTCTGATAAAAAACGCACTTGATGGTGACCAAGTTTAAACAGATGTTGACCCACAGCATAACCGCCGCCAAAGTCATCAGAGCCGACATTTGGAAAAGCAGGATCGTTAAGATAGGCGTCTAATGTGACGAAAGGGATTTGTATGTTACGGAGAACTTGATTAGCTGTAAGTGGGCCAACGCCAATCAAGATAATGCCAGATAGATTCCAGGTCATAGCAAGGGTAGTAATCTCTGTTAAATCTTTTTCAATGACATGAAAAATCATATAGTAGCCATAATTGCGTATCATCGACTCAGCGGATTGGATGACTTCGCTTAAAAAAGGGTCAAGTCCTGCATGTCTATTAGCACGTTGGGCATTTCCATAGACAACAATTGCAATGATTTTTGAATCTTTTTTTGCGAGTAGATGGGCTGCAAGGTTAGGTACATAATTGGTCTCACGCAAGAAATCCTGAACAATTCGAATGGTTTTCTTAGATACTTTGTCATGGTGACCGTGAATGACATTTGATACAGTTGTCGTGCTTACACCAGCCATTTCGGCAATGTCTTTGATTCGAATCATTCTTATACCTCCATTCTACTATCAAGGAAGACTATGATAAACTAGTAATCTAATGGTTAAGGCGTCAAAACTATATAGCTTTGACCCTTTAGCATCTAATGAAATATCAACTTTTTTGGAGACTTCCGTGAGAAAATATTTCGATTATATCAAATCGCTTGGGCAATGCATAGAGCTAGACTATTACTTGAGTATTTTAGCATTTACAACACTAGCTTTCAATCATTTTCCCAAAATCATTATCTTTTGGCAGCATTTTATTTTTTGAGAAGTTGAACTATTAACGCTAGGTATATCAACAGAGCAAAAACAATTATTAATGCAAGTAATGGATTATAGAGGATAAGGGTGCATGATATATTGGGAGTTATCTAAACACGTATTATTGTACCACCATCATGCTTATTATTGTGCTCTAGAGGAATATTTGTTATAATTTCAATGACACCGAAGAGGTCCTATAGGGCCTTGGTGGATATCGGAGGGATTATTATGAGCTTGGAGCAATACCATAGATTATCAGCAGAATATGATAAGTTTGTATATGAAAGTTATCAGGTTGAAACAATAGATCAAAAGTTGATGCTGAATTATCAGTACAGGCTAGAAGGTGACAACCAAACGCCTATAACTTTTTTTCATCGCGTCAGTTACGAACTGATCCACGCGTTAGACGCGCAACTGAATCTTGAGCAGTTAAATAAATTAGACGCCCTCATATTCTCCATAGGTTTGATTGAGGGGATTAATTACTATAAGAGCGTATGTCCCAAATCCTATGTGATTGCATGTGGCACCATAGATGTTGAGCAGAATAAATGGTGGCAAAAATTATTTTATCACGGACTTGGAGAACTAATTTACCTAAATGGGATGTCAGAAGAGGTGACTGAATCTAATTTAGTCCATTTTATTTGTGACCATAAGTGGCCAAATATTTTTGAAGAGATTGATTTGGATTTGTCTGGGAACTTGATTCCTGTAGGAGGTGGTAAGGATTCCGTGGTGACCTTGGAGCTTCTAAAAGGTATGAAAGAGGATAATCTGTGTTTTGTGATGAGTCCACCTCAAGCAGCGATTGATTGTATTCATATTGCCGGGTATAAGAATTATCTCTTGGCCAAACGTTATATAGATAAGAAAATACTAAAGATGAACGATCAAGGGTTTCTTAACGGTCATGTGCCTTTTTCGGCCATATTAGGCTTTATTGCGGTAATGGGGGCAGCCTTAGTCGGTAAACGCTACATTCCCCTATCTAATGAGCGCAGTGCCAATGAATCAACGGTTATTGGTGCCAGCTTTAACCACCAATATTCTAAGAGCTATGAATTTGAAAAGGATTTTAATAATTATGTGAACCGTTATTTGATTCGGGACATTAATTATTTTAGTTTACTTAGACCATTGTATGAAATAGATATAGCAGAAAGATTTGCTAAGCACGAGGCATATCATGAAGTTTTTAGAAGTTGCAATCGAGGTAAGAAGGATAACAGTTGGTGTGGTCACTGCTCCAAATGTCTTTTTGTTTTCATTATTTTAGCGCCTTATATGTCAGAAGAAGCCTTGATACGTATCTTCGGCTATAATCTGTTGGATAACATGGATTTAGAACCCATATTTCTTGAACTGATCGGAGTGAAAGAGGTTAAACCTTTTGAATGTGTGGGTACCATAGATGAGATTCGTTGGTCCATGAAGCGAATAATAGAAGAACAGGAAGAAAAGAACAAACCTAAGCCAAGTCTGACCAAGACTTTTGAACAAATTATACCACTTAATACGATTAATCCGCTTGGCCGGTTTGATGAAGAAAATGATATACCGGATATATATTTGGGATTGCTAGAGGAAAAGCTATGATTGATTATTGGAAAAGTCAATTTGATAATAAAAAGATTGTGATTTTAGGCTTTGGACAAGAAGGCATGTCAACCTATCGGTTTATAAGATCCGTAAGTGACAAGTGCCTTATTCAGGTCATGGATCAGAACATCGACAAGCCGGATGACCAACTTCTAGATATAGATATATCGACCTATTTTTATCCGAAAGAACGGTATTTAGATTTTGACAAAGATATAGATTTGGTTTTTAAAAGTCCGGGTATACCTCTAATGCATCTAAAAGGATTTATAGAACCAAGTAAAGTAACGTCTCAAAGCAATGAATTTATTAAAGTCTACAAAGACCATATGGTAGGCATCACAGGAACAAAAGGAAAAAGTACGGTGTCTACGCTTATTTATGAGCTCCTTAAAGCAGAGGGCTTGGACGTTTTGTTGATTGGCAATATCGGAAAACCGCCTTTTGACTATGTTCGGGAAAAGGATTCCACCACTTTTTTTGTCTATGAACTATCTTCACATCAATTGGAAACGGTCAGTGAATCGCCAAAGTATAGTATTATCCTCAATATATTCCAAGAACATTTGGATCACTATGCCTCTTTTGATCATTATGCAGAAGCCAAAATGAACATAGGCAGGTATCAAAATGATGAAGATACGCTAATCTATAGCGCTCTGGATGAAGAAATCCTTAAAAGACTGGGTGGTTATAAAGGTAAGCTTATACCCATTACAAAAGATGGCTCAGTAAACACAGGCTTAATCGTGACCCCAAGTGGCATAGATTTGGTAGGTGATTATGATACAATGCACTTAGATCAGAATTTAAAAAGACATTTAATGGGTGACCATAACCTAATCAATATCGGTGTAGCTGTATATATAACCTTATTATTGGGCTATAGGGAGTCGGAAGTAAGAGATAAGGTGGTTGAGACATTCCCCGGTCTACCTCATAGATTGGCTTTTGTGGCAAATGTCAATGGGGTGAACTACTATAATGATTCCATCTCAACCATACCTCAAGCTACCATTGTAGCCATTAATGCCCTGGAAAAAGTGGACTCGGTTATAATTGGCGGTATGGACAGAGGGGTAGATTATGGGTGTTTGGTGGATTATATCAATGACCATGAACTATTGAAAGTTGTCTTGTTGCCGACGACAGGCCATCAGCTATACAGTAGGTTAAACCATGAGGAACGACTATTTTTGGCCAAAGATATGGAAGAAGCGGTTGCTACTTGTAAGAAAATTACAGCTAGGGATTGCATATGTTTATTGTCACCTGCTGCTGCTTCCTATGGTGTCTATAAGAATTTCGAATCACGAGGTAGGCATTTTGAATCATTAGTGAAGTGTTCATTGTAAATAAAGGTTTGCATTGACAAATAATACTTATAATAATAAAATATAATTATAGTATTTTATGAAACTAATAATAGAGTAACAGAGAGAAAAGGGAGAAATGATATGTACAATGACGGAGGCGCAATTTTAGCATTATTTGGTGGTTTTATTTTCATATTTTTATTGATTGGTATTGCTAACTATGTATTAATGGCAATAGGTCTAATGAAAATGGCACAAAACCAAGGCATTGAAAATCCCTGGTTAGCATGGGTGCCAGTCGGTAACCTCTACATCATAGGTAAGCTTATTAGAACCATAGAGTTTGGCGCTAATAAATATGAGAAAGCAGAACTGATTCTACTAATCGGATTTGCAGCAACAGTCGTACTTGGTGCCATCCCATTAATCGGCACATTGATTAGTTTGGCATATATGGTACTTTCTTTAATGTGTATGTTCAAGCTTTATAAGATGTATGCAGCGGAAAGTGCAACACTATTCCTTATACTTTCTATTGTGTTTGCCATTATAGCACCTGGTATCATCTTATTTAAGATTAAAGATAATACACCAGTAGAAGTAGTATAAAAAAATCGCCTCATGATTATGAGACGACAAACAATGTAAGATTTAGGCAACTAAAGATAAATATCTTTAGTTGCTTTTTTGATCAAGATTTGTTCATTTTCTTACGAATCTCGTCTAAGGGTATATGGCAGTAACCATAAGGATTTTTTTCTAAATAATCTTGATGATAAGCTTCTGCATCCCAAAACTTTGTTAGAGGCTGGATTTCCGTTACGATCGGCGTGGAATATTTTTTTTGTTCTTCGAGTTTGGATGTGTTTATAATTTCTAGGTCGTCTTGATCAGTAAAATAGATACCGGTTCGGTACTGTTCGCCAATATCTGGCCCTTGACGGTTCAGTAAGGTTGGATCAACAATAGCCCAATATGCTTTGAGTAACTCAGTAAGGCTTATTTTACTATCATCATATGCTAAATGACAAGCTTCTGTATGACCGGTTTTTTTAGAGCAAACCTCTTCATAAGTTGGGTTGGCTTTATGACCGTTAGCATAACCAACAGTAGATGTCATGACACCATCAATGAGTTTGAAATAGGCTTCAACACCCCAAAAACAACCACCTGCAAATACGATTTCTTTCATCTGTGCAACAACTCCTTTCATAGATTCATAGTAAAACAGTTGAGGTGAAATAGCAACTATTTATTATCGGTTGATAATACTTCTTGAGAAGTTGATGAAATAATGCTATTATATCAATGTTGGTTAAAGTGTCATAACTAAGTTTCTCTAAATTACATACAACATGTAGTTTTGTCACTTTAACCATTGTTGTGTTACTATACTATATTGAGGTGATTGATATGAAGGGTACTGTTGTGTCTACGTGGTTAAAAACATGTAAAAAAATGCTAGGTGATGATTTAATAGAAGGTGCTTTGATAAAGTCAAATATGGATCCTAACAGAGTTTTTTCGCCACTTGAAGATGTGGAAGATCGCCAGGTATTTGGTTTAATCTCAAATATTGCCTCGGCAGGCAACATGGATGACAAAAAATTATGGCGTCTTATTGGTACGGATAATTTAGTTACATTTAAAACGGACTACCCTGGTTTTTTCAGAAGAGAAAATGCCTATCAATTTCTGAATTCAATGAACGACTTGCATGTGATTGTCATGAAAAGATTCTCTGGTGCAAAGCCACCCGCTCTTGACATGACTGTAATAGGTACCAATAAGGTACAGTTTAAATATAGTTCCAAAAGAGGCATGTTTGATTATTTTCTAGGTCTTATAGAAGGTGTCAAATCCTATTTCAAAGAGAATTTTTCTATAATTGAAGTCGGACGAAGTGAAACAGAGCTTACATTGGAAATAGAATTTGAATACCCTGTTGAAGTTATTCGTAAATATACTTTTAATCGATTATTTTCATTGGGATTCATTAAAGATATATCTCTTAAAATCAGTCTGGCAACGATGCTGACAGTGGCTGTTTTGGGAAGTATATTAACGATTATTGCACCTGATATTATTGGATTAAGTGCTGTTGTTGGTTTTACATTTTTATCAGGTCTGGCTTCTTTTGTAAATGCAAAATGGTTGAATAAGCCTTTAAAATTATTAAACAATAGTATTTCGGAAATGCAGCAAAAAACATATAGTAAAAAATATATCGTTTCTTCAAAAGATCAATATGAAGATTTATTAAATCAGATTGAAAAGTATAAAGACAGTTTGAAGATTGATTTTCAAGGTTATAACGGTATTGTTGATGAAATGTCTATCTTCAGTAAAACCATGGATGAGATATCAAAAAGCATGGCCTTCACCTCAGATGAGATTGGCGATGTGGTTGAACAGCTTGCCTATGCAGCAACCAGTCAAGCAGAAGAGACTGAAAGCTCAATCTATATGCTTAATGACAATATCAACGAGGTTAAACGTATCGCTCATGAAGAAAATGAGAATAAAGATGAATTAGAAATTTCGGTTAAGAAGATAGAAGATAGCTTTGATCATGTTGAAAAAACAGCTTATGAGATTCAAATCATTTTAAAACACTTCGAAAAAGTTAAAGAAAATGGCCTTAAACTAAAAGATAATGCTCAGGGTATAACCAACATTGTATCTTTGGTATCTGCCATATCACGCCAGACAAATTTGTTGGCACTGAACGCATCTATAGAAGCAGCAAGAGCCGGTGAAGCAGGAAAAGGCTTTGCAGTAGTAGCCGAAGAAGTGCGTAAGTTATCAGAAGCAACCAATGATGCTGTAGGTAAGATTAACAGTAGGCTTGGGGATTTTGTTAGTGAGATTGGTCAGATGGTCACGGATGTCGATCATCAATATTCAAGTCTTGAAGATGAGAATAAAAAATTATCTCATGCGGTCAGTGCTTCAGGGGTAGCAAAAGAAACAATACAAGAAGTAGCCAATAAAATGGTTGAGACATCAAAGAAGCTAGAGACAGAGACAGAAGCAATAGCCAAAGTATTTACGAATATGGAGTCATTAGCGGCCATTGCAGAAGAAAACTCTGCATCAGCACAACAAGTAAGTGCGAATGTCACCAATTATACTGAGCAAATTCACAATTTAAGTGGGAATATTAGTACGTTTAAAGGTATTACAGCAGGATTTAGTGAAGACTTAAGTGTTTATAAGATATAGTATGATTAAGGCAAGCGTATGTGAATAGTACGCTTGTTTTTTTGCTTTGATTAAGGGTAATGTATTATAATAATCGTAGATGTAACACACAGCTTTTCCTCGCCTTACACTTCGTACGGTCATCGGAAAAGCTGTATATCACATACTCGATAAAAGCTTGCCAATAATCATAGAATTCGATAATATAGTAAATAGGATAAAAATCAGAATTTGGACAAGAAAAGGTGGAAAATCAAATGGAGCAGACCATGGAAAATCTTATAATACCCAATGGCTATAAAACAGATCTGGATATTAAGGAAACAGAAAAAGCCATCAAACTTATTAAGGACTTTTTTGAAAGGGACTTGGCAAGACAACTTAAACTTTCAAGAGTATCCGCACCATTATTTGTTAGACCTGAAACAGGTATGAATGATAACTTAAATGGAGTGGAACGACCCGTTGCCTTTGCAGTAAAAGCAATTGGCGATAAAGAAGTTGAGATTGTGCATTCTCTGGCAAAGTGGAAAAGAATGGCTTTGAAGCGTTATAGGTTTGAAGTGGGTGAAGGCTTATATACAGATATGAATGCAATACGTAGAGATGAGGAAACGGATAATTTACACTCTATCTATGTGGACCAATGGGACTGGGAAAAAATCATCCACAAAGAAGATAGAAATGAGTCAACCCTAAGAGATACGGTTAACAGCATCTATAGAATATTTAAAGATACAGAAGCGCTTATTACCCGACATTATCCGAGCATTGAAGCATTTTTGCCGGAAGAAATTACTTTTATGACAACTCAGGAACTGGAAGATTTATACCCTGATTTAATACCAAAGGAAAGAGAAGATAGAATTACCAAAGAAAAGAAGGCTGTATTTTTAATGCAAATCGGTCATACACTTAATTCCGGAGAAAGACATGATGGCCGAGCTCCGGACTATGATGATTGGACCTTGAACGGTGACATCCTATTTTGGTATCCCTTGTTAGAACGTGGATTTGAATTGTCCTCTATGGGCATTAGGGTGGATGAAGAAGCTCTTAATGAGCAACTTGAATTATCCGGATGCGAAGATCGAAAGAAATACCCTTTCCACCAATCACTGCTTAATGGCGAACTACCATACACGATGGGTGGGGGTATAGGTCAATCAAGGTTATGTATGTTTTTTTTACGTAAAGCACACATTGGAGAAGTTCAATCCTCCATATGGCCGGACGCAATGGTTGAATTATGTGGGGACAATAATATCCTGCTACTCTAGATAAAACAAAGTTATACTTAAACATAGTAAGGTTATTGGAGGTCAATGATGGCATATCAACGTATTCATTTTAATGACAAAATGCAAGAAGGTTTTTATGATCTTACAGAAGAAATCGGTCAGAATTTTCATGAAATGTTTGAACCGGAGTTGACACCCAAAGAGATGTTAGCTCTTGGTGTCTTTGGCGGTAAATATATGACGGACTGTAGGGATGAATTTCCAAGTTCATGGTTTGAAGGTGCGAAACTTTCACCACAGAAGAAAGACATCCGTCTGAATTACTTTGAAGTAGATGCATCCTTACCCTTACAAGCATGGCAAGAAAAAGGTTGGATTTATCCGGGAGACCCTAGGGGTTGGTTTCAATGGTATTGCAGATATTATTTTGGCAGACGCTTGCCTGAAGAGGATCTAAGACAGATAAAACGATGGAAAGCGATGAGGCGTCACATAGGTGCCATAAAGAAAAATTGTCAACCTTTAGATATGAGTTGCAGAAAGAAGCAAAGACAGGCGTTGTTACACTGGGCATATGACAGCCGTAAGATATGACTCTATGTCATGACATGGTGAAGTGTTGTTGCATTGACACTTGTATTTTATAGGCTTAGACTGAAGTAAAGATATTGTTATTAATAAAGGAGGACAACCATGAATCTAGCCAAATACATTGACCACACGATATTAAAGCCAGACGCAAGACGGGATGAAGTCGAAAGAATATGTGATGAAGCCAAAGAATATGGCTTTGCATCTGTTTGTGTGAATGTAGCCCATACTAAGTTTGTTAGTGAAGCATTAAAAGACAGCGATGTTAAAACTTGTACAGTAGTAGGGTTCCCCCTAGGTGCTGTAATACCTGAAGTAAAAGCATATGAAACTAGAAAAGCCGTAGAAAACGGATCAGATGAGATTGACATGGTGATTAATATTGGTGCCTTAAAGGATCAAGATTATGAGCTGGTAGAAAGAGACATTAAAGAAGTCGTAGCAGCAGCAGAGGGTGCTCTCGTTAAGGTGATTTTTGAAACCTGTCTATTATCCTCAGATGAGATTGTAAAAGCTTGTGAATTGTCTATGGCTGCAGGTGCAGATTTTGTTAAGACAAGTACCGGTTTTAGCACGGGTGGTGCAACGGTTGAAGATGTTACGTTGATGAAAAAGACCATTGGTAATGCAGGAAAAGTGAAAGCATCCGGTGGTATTCGTGATTATGAGCAAGCCATTAAGATGATTGAAGCCGGTGCAGAACGTATAGGTGCCTCCGCCGGTATCGCAATAGTCAAACATGAAACAACCAAAGGAACAGGTTATTAGATTTACTTAAAAAATGGACACTCTTTTCATGAAAAGAGTGTCCATTTTTTTGCTTTATTAAGCGTTTTCGATTTAACATCGTGATTTTAGCCCTTTATCATTCTTGGATTGTATTGTCATCTTGAAGAATACGAAATAATTCATCCAGCAACAGATCATTATCATCCTTACATAAAATGCAAAACCTCAAGAATTTATTGGATAAGAATGGAAAACTTGAAGCATCACGTATCATGAGATTTTTCTGAATGAGCTTTTCAAAAACATCGAAACTATTATGGGGTGTTAAAAGTTTTATTAATATGAAATTAGCGGTTGCAGGATAAACCTTGACAGTTGGCCAGAGCTCCAAAATACTTAAGATGCGTTGACGCTCAGTTGAGATAAGGTGTCTGCTCTTGTCGATATAGGCTAGGTCTTGTATCATTAGTTCTCCTGCGTATGCAGCTAAGGAGTTGATGGTCCACGGATTTTTTAAATCATTAATTTTATGAATAAGGGCTTTGTTACCACTGATACCATAACCAAGTCTTAACCCCGGAGCCGCATAGAACTTAGATACACCACGAATAATAAAAAGATTCTGATAAAAAGGCGTCAACGATACGGCAGAGACATCATGAACATCCTCAGCAAATTCCACATAGGTTTCATCTATGACAACATCTACATCTTGTTCAAGGCAAAAATCCAAGATTTCTCTCATTTCCTTTTTGAAAATAGAAGTCGATGTGGGATTATTTGGGTTACATATAACCAGTAAATCCGTTTGTTCGGATAGGTGTTGTTTTAGATTTTCAATGTTAATTTTAAAGTCATCTTCTTCAAGAAGGGGAAAGTATCTGGATTTTCCATCATTGATAAAAATCTCTCTCTCATATTCAGAATAGGTAGGACCAATAATTAAAGCATTCTGAGGATGGAGTACTTTTATAAATAAAGAAATGAGTTCAGTTGAACCGTTGCCAACCAGAATATCTTCATAGGGAGCACCAATATACTTCCCTAATGTTTTTCGAAGACTTAAGTAGTCTCGGTCAGGATAGGCTGCAATTAGGTGAATTTGTCTTGCCAGTTCTTCCTGTATGGTGCTTGAGAGTCCAAGAGGGTTGACATTACCACTGAAATTAATAATATCAGAGGGTATTAAATTGTAGTGGGCAGCTATTTTTTCTAAATCGCTACCATGAAAATGCTGTAGAATATTAGCCATGGAGATAACCTCCTTATATTTGAATATTAGATGATGAGATTAATTATACACAGTAATTAAAAGATTGCAAGAGAATCTATTCGCCTCAATGCGTTGTTTGGAAACTTGAGGAATGTTATAATGGGTATACCTTAAAACACGTACCGTGGATATATTGTAAGTTCGAAACTAAGGAGATTTTTATAATGGATTGTGATTTTGAAGAACGCATTGAGGCAGATTATGAGTTGCTGTTGCCAAGACCCGTATTTTCTACTGAACATATAAATATAACCATCGAAGAAGACAAGAAGTATTTTGGCAGAATTTTAATGGAAAACATAGGTGAAGGGTATTTTTTTGCTCATGTTACGGTATACGGAAAAGGTATACATTTAGAGCATCAAAGAGTTGAAGGAAATAAAACCGATTTAGCCTTTGGAGTGGATGCTAAGGATTACAAAATTGGCGAAGCAATCGATGGATATGTATTGTTTACCTACCAAGGCGGAGAAAAGAAAATCACGATTAAAGGACAGATTATTCAGACGCCCACATCTTTGGATGCATGGATTAAACCGATAAAAAAAGTATCAATAGATCAACCGCTAGCTCAAAGAAAAGCTTATCAGATTGTCATGAGTAAGAAGTCATATAACAGTCAGGAAGCAGCTAGAATTCTTATTTACAATCAAGAAATATACCCCATAACAATAAAAGCAAGGACGAAAGATAAAGATCTATTGTTTGAAAATCCCTTTATAACAGTTGAGGAAATGGGTTATCTGGATGTTAGGCTAAATACTTCTTTATTTTCTAGATTAAGATATGGTTATTACAATAGGTATTTGCCGGTTATTGAGAAAAGCATTGTATTAGAAATACACACAGAAAATGGCTATGAAGATGTTGACTGTAACTTGACTTTTACTAAGCTTATGGATTTTCATGTTGAAGGAAAAATAACATCCGAAGCAGAATTTAGGCAATCCCTTATTGAAGTTCATAAATTGTACACATCCTATCTTTTGAAACAGGATAAGCATATTTTAAATAAAACAATTCTTATCCTTAAGCGCGCTATTGCATATCATTTAACCGATATGAACCTTAGACTTTTTTTTATCATGCTATTATTGGATATGCATGAGGTGGATGAAGTTAACAATCAGCTCATAGCCCTTTCAAAATACAAGCAATATTATTTTGACCTTGACCCCAAAAATCATAGTGAATTAATTTCTACGCTCTACGATTGGATAAAGGGTGATGATGTGACTGAAATAATAAAGCATTGGCCCATGACACCAATGAAGCAAATGTTTCGTATGCATCTTTTTAACTCCACACATCTTACTTTTCATGATTTTGAAAAGCTATACATGGAAGGGATTAGGAGCCCATTTCTTTATGCAGAAGCAACGGTCCTCCTTAACCGTAAACCTATGGTTCCACTTGGGCCATCTAAGTTTTACAGATCTTTACTTAGATGGGCGCTTAATAAAAATATGTTGTCAGATCAATGGATAAATCTTATTGAAAACAGATATTATCAAGTCACTCAGACGGAGGTATTAGATAGTAATTTGTGCTATAAACTATATGCAATGCGGTTTTCAATGAACCTTCAAAAAATGTTGTGTACATTCCTGATTCATGAACAAAGAACAGATTCAAAGGCCTATTCGATTTATGCAGCAGTATTAAAAGAAAATATTTTCATTAAGGATTTAATGACCTACTATATTAAATCGGCTTTTTCTAATCGCTTAAACATCGAAGTAGAGAACTTGACTTTAATGACCGTATATCAGAATTTAACCCATGATGAAATGGCTTATTGTCTAAAACAATATGGTCAAAAATCACGCCCAAATGAAAGCTATTATGGTGTGTATAGAAGGTTGTATTATGATTTTTTACCCACTTGCATACATGAAGGTATAAGTGAAGACGAGGGTGTGCTTGTTTTAAGAGAAATAGAGTATCTTTTAGAAAAACAACAATGGATTGAGCTAAAAGCATTAATCTCAAATAAAGGTCTAAAGCAGTTGGTCTCTATAGATGAAAAAATAATAAAAGAACTATTAGAACGCGGTATTGAAGGTCTGGACTTTAAATGGCTTGAGCAACAATTGGACTTGAAGACGATATTTAGATTGATTTCAGATGAACACTATAGAGTTTATGTTAATCTATTGCTGAATCAAGAACGTTTCAAAGATCTTATAATATTAGAGAATGACCGGCTTCTTAGTCGAGACAATGGACAAATATTAATAGGAATTCTTAAGAAGTTACGTGAGAAAAAAAGTGAATATGCTTATGATTTAGCTTATAGAATGAATAAGATGAACATCAATCATCCTATAGTACTTGAGATCATATCAGAAACATATGAAGACTGCCTTGAGAGTATGCTGGATTTTCTGAACCAAATGCTAACAGTAGGCGTTCGATCAAAAAACTATATGGAACGTGTCCTTTATAAAGGTGCTATAACAAGGCTTGACCATGACCGTATTTATGAAGCTTATTTGAATTATAGAGAGATGTTTTATGATCAAGTCGTATATGAAGCCATGGATCGCTACTATGCAGCTCGTATTTTGATTGAAGAAACTTATGGTACCCAAAGGTTGATTGAGGTGTTTGAGGAAGATATCTACAAATGCCGACATCCTTTTCCGATTGGTTTAGCATTACTAAAGCTATACGACCACTATGACAAAAAAAACGAAGTAATTTCGAATAATCTTGTCAAAAATGCTGTAAAGAATGGTATAATATTTCCGTGGTTTGCCAACTTAGCCATCCCTTACCTAGAAACAAGTCGATTTAGAAAAGGTACTTTTTTTTCTTATAATTGCAGATCTAAGATGGATGTGACCATGCACTATAGGGCGGATGGACAAGAGACATACCAAACGCTTCAAATGAAGCATGTAGCTTTTGGTCTTTTCATAGGCTATATCATTACTTTTTACATGGACCATGTGGATTACTACTTTGTTGAAGCTTCTGAAGACGGAAAAAGTGATATAACAGAGAGTCATCAGTTTGTCCAATCAAAGTTCCTTGAACCACAAAACGAATGGAACGGGTTTGATGTGATTAACTCAATTAAGATGAGTCAAATGATGAAAGACGATGAAAGTTTGGATAACATCATGCGGCATCATATAGAGATTAGAAAAACAATCAGAGACACGATGGAAATACTGTGAGGATAAAAAATGGGGACATTAAAACTGGAATTTGAAAAAGGATTATTCTTAGGTATCGATTTTGGTACAACCAATACGGTGGTAAGCGTCTACGATTATGATGCCGGCAGTGTATACACAATACCTATCGATGGTCAGTTCATATTTCCGACTGCCGTGCAATTTGAAATGGATATGGAAGTACCTGGAAAACTAAACAGTATATTTGGTGTCCAGGCAAAAGAATCAGCCATTATTTATCCGGAAAGTACGGTTCTATCGATAAAAAGGCTTTTGGGAAAAGATCAGCCTATTCAGGTGGTTGTAGAAGAGACGATTTATGATTTCAAGCCAGAGGATATTGTAGCTCAGATATTAAGCTATATTAAGATTAAGGCAAATGATTATATCCATGAAGAGAAGCATGTCAGTGGTGAATTTAGCGGTTGTGTTATAACGGTACCGGCCAATTCTACGGACAAACAAAAAAACAAGATGCGTTATGCAGCCATGATTGCAGGTTTCATAGAAGATAGTATCTTTTTAAGACTGGAACCGGCGGCAGCAGCTATTAGTTATGCACAAATCGCTAAAAAAGACTGTCATGTTCTCATTTATGATTTTGGAGGCGGAACATTTGATGCTTGTCTGCTGAATCTAAAAGCTATCCAAGATGAAGAACCGGAGATATCCATTATGAGCACACATGGTGATAACCATTTAGGTGGGGATGACTTAGATCGCTTAATGATGGATATGGTCTACGATGCTTTTTTAGAGACTACCGGGCATGAAATTAATTTGTTTGATCTGTCAAAAGATGATGGTGTATCCAATCTTCAGAAGAAAATGGCCTTGGTTCGAATGCAACAAGTGGCCAATCATGCAAAGGAACAGCTGTCAAAAACAACTTCCACAAAAGTAGTTTTAGCACCATTTTTACAGGAACCGGAGATGATTAACATAAGCCTTGAGATTAGTCGTGAGGCCTATTATAATCATAAAAGAAAGCATATGATGGATGAAAGCTTAGAAGATTTCAAACAAATGGAAGGGTTTTCTGTTAAAGATTTGGTTGCAAGAACAATGACTTGTGTGGATGGGTGTCTTGAAGCAGCCGGACTTAAGGCTAAAAAAGTGGATGAAGTATTCCTTGTTGGAGGCAGTTCAGCCATTGTTGAAGTCATAGAACAGATTAGAGACAAATTCGAGAGGGAGCCATATAAGGCAATGATTAGTCCTGCACTTAGTATATCCCAGGGTGCTGCTTACTATTGTAATATGATTATGCTGCCATCTATAAAAGGCCCGAAAGTATTTGAAAAGACAGTTCATCCCTTGGGATTAGAAATTGCCGGACGTCGCTTTATGGAGATTATTGAGGCCAATATGCCCATTCCTGAGGAAGGTCTTGAGATTGAAGGGGATGAGTTGCTTTATACGAACTATGATGATATTACCAGTATGGCCATTGTTGTTTATGAAGATATTTCAGTTGATCGTGAGAAGCGACTAAAATTCGTAACAGAAAAGGGCATGAGAAGATTGGGCGCCACCACACTGGAAGGAATTCCAATGGCACCAAGAGGCGAAGAAAAGGTGAAGGTTGTTTTTAAAGTTAATAGAAATCATTTATTGACAGTTGTAGCCACAAGTACAAGTACAACAGGTGTAGAAACCATATTGGCTGTCGACCAATTATATTAATCATCGGAGGCAAACATGAAGCGAATTATAAAAGATAACGAGATAGAAAAAATCGTGCTTGAATATAAGGTGAAAATGCATATTATTGAAGACTTAACTTGTAACCTTATTAGAATTCAAATTGAGAATATCGCATCAAGGATGCTCCTTGGTATAAATCAAGATCTTAAAAACAAAGATGAAACAAAAAGTTTTGAAGGTTTATATTACCTGATGAAAGATACAAAAAACATGTATGAAAAATGTATTCGTTTCATTGGCGATCATGAAATTCGATTAGAAAATAAACAATTGACGGACATCGTTATAGGGATTAAAGAAATGGCAGAAAATGCAGTATTTAGTATTGGAAATGGCAAGGATAACCCTATCGCTTATGAGCGTATGGTAATCATCAGTGGTGGCATACTTAAAATAAAAGAGGCTTATCGTAAGAAAATGGACATGCTTCATGAAGCATGTTTGATTGATAGTCACATAACCAAAGCGTCACTGTTAGAATATATTCATAACTTTGTATCTTCATTTTTTGAAGGGATGGCGAAACCGGTAAATGAAATCGCTAATAATATTCTTAATGATTTATGGGAGAGTATAGAGAAGAAAAAGTATACGAAGCTTTTAATTGAGCAGAAAAAAGTTATGGAATCCCTCATGATGGTTAAGGTGGATGACTTTGGCAAAAAAAACCTAACGCAGCAAGAAGCGGATTTTCTTGAGGCACTCACAAGTATTATACACGATGGGTATGAGCAGATTTTGATGAAAGAAGAACAACTGAGCAGAGCTGTGCAGATTGAGGTAAATGAGATTGGATTTTTGTCACAGGAGGCCGTTAAGCTGGCAATAGAGAAGAATATGTCCGTGTATAAGGACAATGTCGATGCGATCCTAAAATATGTGGATGAAAATCACCAAAATAGCCATGAAGCTTTCATTAATTTGATGTACGATGAACTCTACAAAACCCATAGATGTTTATTAATGAAGATAAAAAAGGAATCAACAAACTATCAGATTCTCAGTTGTCACATACTGGAGCTATTTGAAAAATTAGTAGCCGGCCTACAAGAACTGCAGCTGAAATATAAAACGGTAGAAGGCCAAAAAATTGGTGAGGCAATTTGTGATACAATTTATATGAAATATGAAACATTAAAAGAAAAGGATACAGAATATCAGTTAATCAAGAAAGACGTTAGTATACTAGAGGATAAAAAGCTTTTTGATATGAGAATATTGATTGCAGAAAAAGGTGAAGATTTACTAGAAGACGCCATCGATGGTTTGACGGAGGGTTTACTAGACATTCAGACCCATTATCTAAAGGAAATGGCTATTATTGAAGAAACCGTTCACAATCAAAATATGGTATATCTTAAGAATGACATATTATTTGAACTGAGAACATATGAAGAGATGATGCGTCATTCTCTAAAAAAGCTCATGGATTTGGAAGGCGAAAAAGTAAAAGAATTATCTTTACTACTAATGGAAGCGCAACGGTCATTTATGAATGCACTGGATAGGATACAAATTACAGTCATTGAACCCCGTGAGCATGATCAGTTTGATGGGAAGCTACATGAGGCTATTTTGGCAGAGGCCTTAGAAGGATTTGAAAAAGGAAGCATCATCAAGTGCCAGAGTGTAGGGTATCAAATAGAACCCAATATTCTGCTTAGAGCCATGGTCATTGCAGCCAAATAGCAAGGAGGCTTTTAATGAAGCTCAGTAGAATTCATGAAAACCATTATTATATTGGTATCGATTTTGGGCATCATACCGTTAGTGTAAGTGCACTTGACAATCGGTCTGAAAAACCGGTTATGATAGATAGAACAGGTGGATATGGACAAATCTATGTACCGGCACAGATGGTGTATATGACCAAGGAGTGTGCATGGCTTATAGGTGAGGAAGCAACAATGATGGAAAAAAGTCAAGATACTGTATTCATAGAAAACCTATTATCCGGTCTTTATGAAAGAAGAAGCTATGATGTTGAAGGCATATGTTATGAAGCTGAAACATTAATTGCGATTTACATAAACGAAATGCTTAAGCATTTGGATAGTATAAACCCAAATAATATAATTAAAGGCCTGACCATCACTCTGCCCGATCGAGTGGATTATAAGACACATAAAATACTAGAAGAAACGCTAATACTTTACTTTGAAAAATCTAAGAAATGGAAGAACAAGTTTCAGATTCATGTTGTTACGAATTCCGAAGCGATGCTTGCTTTCTTGGAAGGCTATAACTTGATTGAAGGAAAACAATGCTATTTCATGGACTTTGGTCATGAAGCATTCAGAGTCTATGATGTACACCTAGAGCCACATATAACCATCAGTCTTATTGTTGAGTCCAAAGCTTTATCAGGTTATGTTATATTTGAAAAAATAGAAAAATTACTATGTGTAGCTTACCTGAGTCATCAAAATAAGAATAGCTTAGATGAAGAAGAAAGTAGACACATTCAGGACATGTGTAAAATATATTATGCATATATTCTAAAAGCGTATCAAAATAAAAGTGATGTAAAAATAACCTATAAATTTCCCCATCCACCATTTCAAATCAAGTTGCAAGTTTCTGAGCTCATGAAAGTTTTTGAACCTATTGAGTCATCTTTTGAAAAAAAGTTAAACAGGCTTAAAACAAATGACGGAGATTATGAAGTTGTGGTCATGGGAAATGGATTCAGAACCCTATGGCCAAAGTATCACCTCCATGAGAAGGCATTCAGTATCTTAGTGGAAGATCTGGATGCGGCTTCAAAAGGGGCAGCATTATGGTCTTTGAAGCCTTTTAGAAAGCAAAAAATAAATCATATCGGACGTTTGAAAAAAGACTATGGTATCATAATACAAGAAGGTGAAGAGAAGCATTTCTTAATAATTGCTCAGTCAGGAAGCTACTATGCCTCTGATTTTACACCTATGGGGCTTATCATGGTGAGAGACCATGACTTAAGTCTGAAGATATGTACAAAAGATGCAAATGACAAGATAGAACAGATTATGTCCATGGAACTGAAACCTAATAATAGTGAGGCAATATTTCGAGTCACTTTGAAAATAGAGTTTGATCAAGAGATGCATTTGGTACCGACGGTCATGTATGATGAATTATAGACGAGGTGTTATATGAATTGGGAACATTACAAAGAACAGATTAAAATCAATGGTGAAATGGAAGAAGACTGGTATATAATTGGCATCGATTTAGGTACAACAAACTCTGTTGCCAGTTATTGGAACAGTAGAACCGGTAAGCCGGAACCGATTGATGTTAGCAATGGATTCGGCAAAATACCGATGCCTTCTGTGGTTCAATATCGACAGGAAGAAGATTACGAAGGAGAATGGGTCATTGGTGAAGAGGCCCTTCAAACCTTTAGAATTTATCCCGAATCTACGATTATGTCTGTTAAAAGGAAGATGGGTTCAAAAGATAAAATAAGGCTTAACAATAGAGACTATTTGCCGGAAGAGATAGCTGCCATGATATTAAAAGCATTAATCGACCATGTCAGAGGCCTTAATCCCAAAATGATATTGGCAGGCGTTGTGGTCTCCGTACCTTATGATTTTGATGATGCAGCAAAAAAAGCAACCATTCGAGCGTGTCAATTGGCTGGGCTAAGTGACGGGCTTATTGGTTTAATGGAAGAACCAAAAGCCGGCACATTGGCTTATAACTTCAGGCATGATTTAAGTAAAGACGAAAAAGTAATGGTATTTGATTTTGGCGGTGGCACTTTGGATATAACCATCTTTTGCGTGGCCGAAAAAAATGATGAAGCCATTCATCTTAAGGTTATCAGTGAAGGTGGTGAAGCTTACCATGGTGGCGACCATATCGACGCGTTGCTCTATCTACAGATGGTCAAGTGGATGGAAGAAAAGACGGGACAGACAAGAGAGACAATGACGGTTGAAAGCGTAGCAGAACTTTCACAAAGGGCGAGGGAGACGAAGGAACGACTTTCAGGTGTTATGAACTATAGAGTGCCATATACATTTTGTGTACCACCCTTTGTACAAAATTTATCGAGAGACGAATTTGAAGATATCATTCGCCCCTTCATTCAAAAAACAAAGGCCTTGGTGCTTCAAACGATGAAAGAAGGGTATAATGGCTTAATCAATCCGGATGAAATAAATAGAGTTATACTAGAAGGCGGATCATCACAAATGCCTTGGGTAAAAAGAATGCTGGGTGAAATATTTGGTGATATAGATAAGATATATGTATCGGAACAACCGGCACTGGATATATCAATGGGAGCGACTTATTATGCAGCCATGAAGCTAGGTCTTTTAAAACACCGGGATCTGCACACATCCGATCGACAAGTTCATTTTGAAATACCGGTACCCCATGATATTGGTTTTGAAATAGATTATAATAATAAAAAAGATTTCTATTCAATGATAAAAAGAGGTACCCCTTATGCATTGGCCAAAAAAACCATGAAGTTCACCTTATCGGGAAATAATGATGAGGATATGACCAGCATAGATCTGAAAATCCTCGAGAGAATTAAGAAAGAGGACCAACTGGAGAATTGTAAACTTATTGGCTTAGTCAGAATACTAGGTCTACCCAAACGACCTAAAGGTAAAACCAGACTTGAAGTAACATTATCCATTGATGAAATGAGTGGCACGGTGAAAGGTCATGTAAAAGATATGGGCTATAGTGGTGAGTATGAGGCAAGTGACTTTAATCGCAAATTTTCTCCAAGCCGCAACGAGATGCAGATCATTCAAGCAAATTAAAAGGAGCAGTGATATGGGATTTCTAGGGATTGACCTTGGTACGACAAATTCAGTTGCCGTTATTTATGATGACAAAAAGGATGAATTAAGTATCGTAAAAATTGATGGTATGGAAGAGGTTCTGGCCTCAGCGGTATGTATTCTGGAAGAGGAAATAGTTGTTGGAAGTGAGGCAAAAAACAGTGCGATCATATACCCGGAAGAAACAATTCTGTCCATTAAACGGCAAATGGGTGAGACATTTGCTATAAAAATCGGAGAGAAAAACTATCTGCCGGAAGATATAAGTGCCATACTTTTAGGGCATTTAAAAGCTGCAGCCCAGTTACAAAGCGGAGAAGTTTATGATGAGGTGGTCATCACTCATCCGGCCTATTTTAATGATAGACAAATCTATGCTACAAAGAAAGCCGGAGAACTGGCTGGATTCAAACAGGTACATCTATTGTCAGAACCCTTGGCATCTGCTATTGAATATGGTTACAAACAAGGATATGCTCAGACATTGTTGGTGTATGATTTAGGTGGCGGAACATTTGATGCTTGTGTGCTTAAAGTGATAAAAGATTTAAATGGCCATGAAACCTTTCAAGAGTTGGCAGATGTAGGTGATATGCATTTGGGTGGTGATGATTTTGATCAGATTCTGGTAGATTACATGGTTGAACAGTTTAGAGTTATGACGGGGATTCGGATTCAGGATATAGAAGTTAGAGAATCAACAAGAGTTCTTCATAAGCTTAAACAAGAAGCTGAATTACTTAAGAAAAAATTATCCAGTATCAACAAAGCCAGTGTCAAGATATACCCACTTATGATACATGAGGGTATGCCTTTGAATCTGTCACTGGAGGTGACCAAGGATGAATTCGAGGCACTTATTCGACCTATGATTGATAAAAGCAAGGACATCATCAAAGAGGCTTTAAAAAGAGCGGACCAAACACCCGATGATATTTCTAAAGTCATACTTGTAGGTGGTTCTACCCTTGTTCCTATGGTAAAAAGGATGGTGGCAGGTTTTATAAAAGAGCCATATCGTGCTACGGATCCGGCTAAAAGCGTTGCCATGGGCGCTGCGTTGTACAATTATCTGATTCATTTGCCAAACAGTCAAGTGAAGGTCGGGCAAATTACGAGGCAAAATTTTGGTACAGAAGCCATCATCAATATAGCGACAAATGAAAAATCATTAATCCCGATTATTCCTATGGGCAGTACCATCCCAATTGAAGTGACAGATGATGGCTTTAGTGCCACATCAGGAGCGAGTACTGTTAGAGTGGATGTTTTTCAGTGGGAAGAAGGCCATGAAGAGGATAGAAAATACACAGGATCTCTTATGTTAGAGGGTATTAGTCAAGATGCCCGCATTTCAGTAAAGTATACCATTAATAATGATAATCTTTTTGAAGTTACAGTAAGAGATCAAAATACCGAAAAGGAAATATCCGGTGTATTTGATCGAAAAAAAACGATGCCAAGATTACCGGATATGGAAAAATATACAAAGGTAGCAGGCGAGGGATTGAATATTGTTTTTCTAATGGATACGACGGGTAGTATGGATACCTATATTGACGGGGTAAAAGAAAAAGCCATCGCTTTCTCCAATATTTTAGAAGCAAGAAAAATTGACTACAACTTAGGTCTTATCGGTTTTGGTGATCTACTGGAAAATGAAAAGCCAAAAGTCTACAGATGGACAAAAGACATACGTAAGTTCCAAAAAAGAGTGACTAAAATACCAAGAACCTGCGGTGGCGATATACCCGAGTCTTCTATGGACGCGCTTGAAACAGGTATAGACTTATTAAGTAGGCTTAAAGAGGGTGAAAGCTATAAGAATATTTTCATCTTGATTACCGACGCACCACCTCATGTACCGACTGTAAATGGAAAAACGGTGAATGACGTGGTGGATGCATTAATCTCCAATAAAATAACAACTTATGTTGTGGCAAGAAAAGATTATAAAAGTCTTGAGGCTTATGAACCTCTGACACGCACCGGAGGTCATTACTACTCAATGCAAGATGATTTTATGGATATATTGGATGCAATAGCATACGCCATAGCGGATTTAGTTAAAACAACTTGATACGATATGAGTAAAACAAAGGGTTTGATGATAGATGTACAAAAGTATAAGCCCCATGGGAATGGAGCATGGTTTCGTTATACATACGATTTCAAAAAAAATCTATAGTTTTGAAGGATTTTGTTATTGGATGTACCACCATGTCGAAGGATTTACGGACATTATCGAGAATAGAAGCTTCATCAGTTGGTTGAAAATGGATCTAGGTATGACGGATCTTGTTATAGAAATAGAGAAGTTATATGATAACGATTGTAATACCTTGGAAATCATGGTAGGAATCCTAAAGCTTTGTTCATACACTAAGGCGCTAGACCATCATGATTTCTCAAAAAGATTGATGGATTATTTAGATAGACCAAAGCATTTACAGTATAAACAAAAAGCAGACAGTTTTTTTAAGATGGGGCATTATAAGAATGCACTAAAATGGTATAAGACAGCTCAAAGCATACACTTTGATCCCATAATTGAGAACAACATAGCAATCATATATATGATTTTTGAAGAGTTCGAGATGGCAATAAAATCTATCGATAAAGCACTTCATTCAAATCAGCATATATCCATTTATCTAAATAAAGTCAAATTCCATATCATGTTAGATCAAAATCATGAAGGACTTAAAGTTTTAGATGAGATAGTTAAAAGCTTTGAACATCCAAAGATTTGGTATTATTATGGTCGGATTTATGAGAAGCTTAACCACTATATGGAAGCATTATCTGCATATGAACGTTTCTATGAGTTGACCCATTGTTCTGACATTTTAATAGACATGAGTAGGATAGACTTAGAGCTTGGTGATTATGACAGGGTAAGTTGGAGAATTAAAGAACAATGTAGTGATGCAGTGATTAAACTTTATCTCAAAGCTCAACAAGAGAAGAAATCAGAAAACGGGTCAGAGTATATTATGCTCATGGATGAAGTTATAAAGTTATCAGATTATAAAAGGGATTATGTTCTAGAACTTGCCGATTATTACAAAGAATGTCGACAGATTATAAAAGCCATTGGACTTATAAATACAATCCATGAAAATGAACGTTACCATGAAGAAGTTTTATATGTACAAGGAACCATAATTAAACAAGCGGGTAATAACGAAGGCTTTGAAAACCAAATCGATGAGATTATAAATCAGTGGAAAAAAGAAGTGCGCTGTAACACAATCGACTAAAGGAGAAAGCATGGATAAACTAAAAGTCTTATATACACCGTTTCTAAAACTGTTTGATAAAATAAGATTGTTTATGGATAAGAAGCATCATATTGAAGAAAGCGTTGTTGGCGGCATAGATATTGACCTTGAACAGTTATATGAAGATCCTGAAATAGCGATAAAACTCCAACAGCGTTATATAAAGACCATTGATGATATTGAAAAGCATAAAGAAAAGTACAAAGACACCGTGAACGAAATAACAACCATGCAGCGTATTGAGCTTATGTCCGGTAGAGGTAAGGCTGAACTGGAAAAACTATGCAAAGTCTATTCAGAAACATTGGTGAAAAAAGGTGAGTTCAAGGATAAAATACATGGGCAAGGCATACGAACAGTCGATTATCTAGAACAATATGAAGATCAAATGGATAAAATCATTGAGATGATGAAAGGACATGAAAAAAATCAGAGTATGGTTAAGCAAGATTTGGCTTATTTAGAATCTGAAAAAAGTGAACTCCTTTATCAGAGTAGTCGGCTTAAAAGTGCGTACAAATTTGTAAGGCATGCTTTTATTGTGGTTGCTATGTTCACAGCCTTAGCCGCACTTATATTAACCATATTTTTCTTTGTAAATAAAAAACCTATTCTATTGGAAGCCATGATCAGTATGGTCGCTATTATTGTGGCAACAGTATGGGTTTATATTTTTAGACGTTATTTGGTATATGAAATAAGTAAAAATCAAAAAATGATGAAGCGAACCGTTGAACTGACCAATAAAACAAAAATCAAATTCATTAATAATCAGAGTGTTATTGACTATCAATGTAAAAAGTATAGAATCGATAGCAGCGAAATGTTGGAACTCAGATGGGAAAACTACAAAAACCGTATGCATGCTGAAAGACAATATAAGAATATCAGCAATAGCATAGCCGCTATGATGTCTGATATAGAAGATTTACTTGAGAAAAATGGCATACGTGAAGTGGACTTTGTTTTGGATCATATGGATTATTTTGCTACCGGAAAAGGTAGAAAAATGTTACTAGATAAGCACATAACAAAAAAAGAAGAATTGTATTACAATCTTCAAAAAGCAGAACGTGAAAGTGGCATGATGAATCTTGTACTGACCAATTACAAGAGTCATGTGAGTCATGAAAAAAGCAAAGAGAAGTAAGTTTGACTTGACAAAAAGGGGAACCTATTATACGATTATTTCAATCGAAAATCATACATGCAATGATAAAGAGGAGTATGTTGAAAG
>PGZS01000142.1 GCA_002841435.1 Firmicutes bacterium HGW-Firmicutes-3
TGGTTATTATTTGTCGTTGTATAAATTCTTTTCAGGGTTTTCTCCTACAAAACACAAAATAGCAAATATTCGCTTAAGAATCGAAATGATTGGTCATACCAATGAACGGGTCATTCGAAAAAAAACGGTCAAAATCTATATAATGATTATGGTACTCATGGTTCTTTTGATGGCAGGCATGATTATGATTACAAGACAACCTATACTGCTTCTGCTGTTCTTGTTGGTTATATGGCTTTTATCGGAGACTGTGATTGACTTTTTGGTCGAGCGCCTTAAGAATCGATTGCTGTATCAACAACTCAAATTTAATGACATGGTAAGGCATAAGTATTATGAAACCCATATGATTGATGAAGCCGTCTATGATGCTTGTCAAGAATTGGGCGAGGATCATTATGAAATATGTATTCAAGGAGAGCGGATTTATGATGTCCTAAGGGCAAAGGATGTTGAAAAAGAAATTTTGGCATACAATGAAACGGCACCTAATAAATTCTTAAAAATGTTTTTAGGTCTGGCTTTTATTACTATGGAATACGGCGATACAAAAGTTGACGGACATAGTGTTTTTCTGAAAAACATAGGTGATTTGACAGGCGAAATCAGGATTGAATTATGCAAAAGAGAAAAGTTGAATTATGCTTTAAAAAGCCTGAACATCATTGTATTCTTACCGCTTTTCTTTATCAACCCGGTAAAGCGTTGGGCCAGTGGTTATTTTATGCCTATGAAAGTTTTTTATGATAGTAGAGCCGGTTTTTTGCTGGAGGTAATCATCATCATGATGGTGTTGTTTGCTTATTTCCTACTAAGAAAAATTCAGCAGTTTGATGATCAGAAAACGGTGGTCAATAAAAAGAAAGTACTTGAAAAAACACTTTACGAAAAAGGATTTTACCGGCTTGTTGATTTTGTGAAGCCTTCAAATCACAAGGGACGTTACTATAGACTGAAGCTTAAGTTAAAAAATGGAGCCAGTCATTTAGATGTGGAATCCTATATCACTAGGAAATGTCTGTATTTTTTTGCAGGGTGTATGGTGGCTTTGATGGTTATTGTTGGATTGCAAATGAACACAAAAAAAATGATATTGACAGCACCGACCATTCCGGATTACTTTCTAGGTGGTCAACTATCAGAGGCGGCGCTTATGGAGGCAGAAGCCATAACAATTAAGGATCGAAGCTACTTACAGAAGCTGAACCGAAATATGGAGATTGGGGATGTGATACGTTTGTTGGAGGAAAACGGTGTTCCTGTTTTGGAAAGTGAGATCATGGCAAGGCGTCTAATGAAAAAACAGATGGTATTTATGGATCAGTATATAAAATGGTGGGAGGTGCTTTTGGTTCTTTTCATAGGTGCTTTGGCGTACAACATTCCGGAGATTATGTTGATTTTTCAAAGAAGAATTCTAAGGTTTGATGTAGAAGACGAGGTTATGGGTTTTAGTACCATATTGTTGATGTTGATGCATCATGAACGTTTATCACTCATGGATGTTCTTGAGTGGATGGCCTTATATGCTTATACTTTTAAAGCACCGATTCAAGACTGCATCAACAACAGTTCGTACGGCATGGTTGAAGCACTAAAAATCCTAAGAGATGTTTCGGAGGACTCTAGGTTCATACGTTTGATTGACAGCCTTATCCTAGCTGCACAGGATATTACCATCAAACAAGCTTTCGATGAACTTGAATCAGAGAAAAACCATTATCTTGAAGAGAGAAAAACAACCAATGAGCAAATTGTAGAAAAGAAAGTGAACTTGGGAAAGATCATAGGATTTGTGCCGGTATATGGATTTATATTGTTGTATATGATTTATCCAATGATTGTAAGCAGTATGGCAGATATGGAGTCATACCTGAACCGAATGATGCAGATATAAAACTATTATAAACAATCAAATATGGGGGTGTAAAAAATGGATGGAAATATTCAAAAAGCTTTGTGGATTGGTGTCAGTATACTACTTTTTGTTGCTGTAGTGGCGATAGGCATGTCGGCCTATGGAAAAGCATCAAAAATGACGGATGAAAGTATGACGAATCTGGACAAACAAGCACAGCAACTGGCAAATGCAGCATATGGAGTGTATGACAATCAGTACGTGAGTGGCACACAGGTCATTAATGCAATAAAGAGCTATAAAGCGACACCGGACGAAATGCAGGTGATTGTTGTAAAAGGTGGTTCATCCACCTACTATCTGTCGACCGGATCAGCAGATGCCGGGACATTGTCACCGATTGCTGAAAGTACAACCAACAATATGCTAAAATCCGTGCAAGACAAAAACAATGCAACAGCTTATATTAACCCTTATGGGGAATTTTATGCCACTGTGGTGACGGATGTTAATGGAATCGTAAGGGCAATACGATTTGAACAGCAATAACGATGAATGATAATTTAGATCGAGTTCTAGAACTGGGATTTGGCTTTATGATTTTTATCTTAGCCTTAAGTGTGTTTTTTCGAATGGATGGAAAAACAACCAATTATATGAAAGTGGCCGATGACCACTTACAGTTTAATCGGCAAATGGTAAAAAGCACTGTTGAGACCGTGAATATGGAAGTGTCAAAGGGTACCTTATTTTTCATGCTTACAGATTTGGAAAATAAGGGTAAAAATCAAAAAATGGGCGATGTGACTTATTTGATAGACAATAGTGGGGCACTGGATATCGTTATAGACGGTACTCTGTTTCCCATTGTGACAGATTATGCCGGCATGCAAAGTCTTAGTGTGGCAATGAATAATCTTGGATCCTATGCCTATACACCGGAAATAACAGTCGATCATCAAGGAAAGATTATAAGCATCGCGTATACAAGTTATTAGTGGAGGCAAAGGATGGAGCAAGTCTTATGGAAAATACTGGGTATATTTTTGTCGGTCATTCTAATGTTCGTTGTACCGATTATGAACCTATATGAACGTCAAGATAACATTAGTTACAGTGTGGTCTCAACACAACTTAATCAAATGACGGACAGTGCAAGAGATATCGGAGGACTTGATGCTTCGGCTTATCATACATTTTTACAGGCTCTAGATCGAACAGGTAACGGCTATAGTATAAGCTTGGAACATTATGAAAAGGTATATGTACCTGTTTATAATAATGACGGGTCATTTTCAGAGCGTTATCATATCAGTTATGAGGGCTTCTATAAAGAGGATATTGAGTTCATTTTAAGTACAGGTGGATTCTATCCAATGAACCAAGGGGATATGTTTTTTGTGAGTGTACATAACATCACGCCAACTAAAAGCCAGATTGTACGACAAATACTGTATGGGATGGACCCTAGGTATCCTTCTCTTATTGTGAGAGGTGGTGGGATGGTAAGACATGAATCTTATTAAGTACGCCATACTATTTATTATTATTACTCTACCTTTTTATATGATACATAATTTTAACACCCATCGTCTAGTTCAAAGAGAACGTTTGAAAAATCAATATGAGCGGGTCATAAGCAGTGCTATAGAAGATGGCACCTATGCTCTAAAAACCTATTCAAAAAGGAGCTTTGATGAAGAGCGAAGAAAGCACATCGGTATTGAGACGGAGGAAGTCATTGAAGCTTTTCTAAAAACCTATCACTATGGTTTTAAAGCTTTTGGTGATACGGCAAAGCACCAGTTCAATCAATACATAGTGGCAATTGTGATTATTGGCTATGACGGTTACTATCTTTATGGTACGAAACAAGTTGCAGATTATACTGGCTTAGTGAGTTATAGGCCGGTATTAAGTGAAAAAAAGCCTTATATTTATGAGGATTCTGAGTATGCCATGAAAATGACTTTAGATGATTTTGTTGAGGTTGTGGACATGAGGACATGGGAAGTGGAAAAAGGAAACTTTGCATCCATTGTTCATAAACCTTTAGGTATGAATGAAGTGAATTTTGAACAAATTAGAAAAAGAACTATAATCACTTCTGTTGAAGCAGGTCTAAGAGATGCCGTTATTAGCCATAATCAATGGGCGAAGCAACAAGGTATGTTGTACGAATTTATAGTACCCGTAGCAGAAAACGATCCCTGGAGTCGCACCATAGATGATATCGGTCTTATGGTTTGTGTTCAAGGCGCGCCCCTTGGGTATGGCGCTTTCTTAGATTTTTTCTCTTTTCATCAAAGCAATGTTTTGAAAATACAGCCTGTAAAGGGTTATGAGGATATGGCAGACGGTTCATTCTATTACTGTGACCATAGGTGTACCCATGAACAAACGGACAATTTGACTCAGGTCTTTGCAACCAAAGAAGCTGCAGCAAGGGAAGGTTTCTGGCCATGTCATTATTTGAAATAATTAGGTCCCATGAAAACCCTTCCACAGTATGTATGACTACGGCCTCCACCAAAAGTCGGCAGACAGCTCCTGCTGTCTTGCTAATTTCATAAGAAAGTTTTCATTATTAGCATCATGTCTTGAAGACTGACATGATGCATGAGGTTACCTTCTTATGAGCCTAGTTCATACACACTGATTCCAGGAACTTCATGGTCGATGTTGGATGATATGGTATTACTGGTTGCTTTAAGGCATATGGGATACGAATTTAAGCTTATTGAAATTATGCATTTGCGAAACCGAATGAGGAAAGAAAAAACACTGATCAATCACAGTTCTACATGGATGTAGAACGTCCTTCATTTTTACATGGACCGAGTAGATGTGATACACAGGTTTTCCGCTGACCGTACGAAGTGTAAGGCAAGGAAAAGCTGTGTGTTACATCAACGACGATGATATTGATTTCCATTAATTTATTACTACCAAAAAAGATAAGTGCTTATTGATCCTAATCTTGAATAGTTAACAAAACTAAAACAAGGTTGATTTAGATTGTTCTGAGAGTGCCCATTTTAGATTCTTTTCTCAATAAAGTCTTATCTTTATTCTTGCCCTTTGGCCTAATATCATTTAATATGAGTATAGGTCTTATATATCCTTTGCAGTTTATGGTATAAAGGACTAAAAGAGGTGAAAGATTATGGAAAAAACCCTGTACAATCAGATCAATGACTATTTCAAGAATAGACAATATCAAAAGATTCCGACAGATATTGAGAACGTGGCCATGTATGGTATCTATGATAAGAGCAATCTTTATCTAATTAATGTGATAGAGCTCGGACCGGAATTTGCTCTTGATCCTGAACGCTATTTGGAGTATAAGCAATTAACCATGCAACAATTTAGTAAAACAGAAGCAGATAAAGTGATCTTGCTGAATCTGATTATAGCAAAAGAGACACAAGTTCTATATGATGCTTTTAATTTTGTACCGGATCTTAGTGAAAGATTTATTGACGTGGTTTGGTTCATTAATGAAAATACACGAAAACTACAGATTCCTAAGCGCCAACTTAAAAATATACTGAACATCGATAAGGAGATTAAAAAAATACTCAACAATGAAGAAACAACCTATTATAAGCTTAAGCCAAGAAAAGCACCAGTTTGGATAACGTGGGCGTTGATGTCTATCAATATCGCTATTTGGGTAAGTATGGAAATTAAAGGTAGCTCTCTGGATATAGAGACCTTGATTGGGTCTGGAGCTATGAGTTTTCCGTTGGTTGTAATAGAAGGTGAGTATTACCGTTTGGTAACAGCTATGTTTTTGCATATTGGTGCTGTACATTTGTTCCATAATATGTTCAGTTTGTATATATTTGGCTACCGTCTTGAACGCTATCTAAAAATATGGCAGTATATGGTGGTCTATCTGGGTTCCGGATTATTGGGTTCCTTTATGAGCCTTGGAGGGGCATATATAACCGGTATGTATCCGGTTGCAGCCGGTGCAAGTGGTGCGGTGTATGGACTTATAGGCAGCCTGTTGGTGGTAACCAATAAGATTAAAAAACCAATTGATGGGGTTTCAAGCTATATTTTGTGGGTTATGTTTGGTATTGGTATCATTTTCTCAGTTCTAACCCCCAATGTGGATACGTTGGCCCATATAGGTGGCTTTGCCGGTGGGATTATGTTGACCCATAAACTATTAAAACCGGCACAAAAAACGGATGTATTATGAGGAGAACAACATGAAGCAGATGGCAATCAAAGAGCTGATGCGAGAGTGCTCAGCCCATATAACTGAAAAAACCAAAGACATTCATAGTTTAGTTTCCGGATATGGTAATGTAAACAGCAAAATCGTGTTTATAGCACCTTGTCCATCCGCCAAAGAAGAAGCCACAGGCAATTTTTTTGAAGAAAGTGGCGGTGTTGTTTTTGATGCTTTTTTAGAGCGACTAGATATGAAAAGAGAAGATGTATATCTAACGTATGCTGTTAAGTACCGACCTTATAAGATTAATGCCAAAACCGGTCGTATCTTATCTAGAAACTTAGAAGATAATGAAATTATGATGTTTCTACCTTTTTTACATAGAGAAATTGAATTGGTTAAGCCTATGCTTATTATTCCTCTTGGACCGACAAGTCATAAAGTGATGCATAACCTTGAAGCGGTTAAAGGGGATGACATCGGAGTTAAGACAACCGTTTATATTCATGATAAACCTTATAGTCAGATATTGCTTCCACATCCTAGTGAAACATCCTTTGTGGGTGTAACTCAATCAGAAGATCTTCTAAAAGTCTTAAGGGATTTCAAATCAAACCTTGAGGTAGATCATCCTACAGAAGAAAAAATGCCCCAAAAAATCAATATGCCACCAATGACTGAACCGGAAAGACCACTGATAAAGAAGAAGATTGTACTGAAGCAAAGAAAGCCTAGAGTTTCTGGGAAAAGGAAGGTCATCCTAATTTATGGTGGCAATAACCTGGCCAATGACCCAACTCTAGTTGCTGCCGAGAGAGTCAGCAGTGTTCTAACTGAGTTGAATGTTAGTGTGAAAAGGTTGGATTTGTATCAGGGCGACTATAGCATGGATGACTTTTTTGAAGCCCTTAGTGAATCAGAAGGTGTCATACTTGCAACGACTGTAACATGGTACGGCGTTGGTGGTCTTATGCAAAATTTTTTGGATAGGTGTTATGAAAGTGGTCAATTCCCTTGCTTTGATAAGGTTTACCTGTTTGGCATTGTTATTAGTAAACAAGCTTATGAAAGAGATGCCTTAAGCCATTTATTAAAATCTTGGGACATACTTGGTGGCGTTGAAGGCACAACCTTATGCGCAAGCATAGAGAATTCTGCAGATCTTGAAACAGATAAAAATATGCTAAGTGCAATTGATAAAAAAGCGGAAGATTACTACCGCGTATTAAATCAACAAAGAAACATTCTACCAACCAGTATAAGAGACAATAAAGTGTTGATGAAGTTGTATGTACCAAATGATGAAGGTCAACAGGCAAATGATTTAGAAGAGATAAACCCGGGTTGGGAGCGTGCTTTTGAAGGCAAGTCAGGTTCAAAATCACAAATATCCAATTATGATGAATTTATCGAAAAACAACAAAAAGACATTGAAGATATTGCAAGTCTCTTTAAAGAACGTCTCTCAAACAAAGGTGGATTGGTACAAAAAACCTATCCGGAGCTTTTTGAGTATAAATTTAAACCGGATAAGACTTTTCCGGACTGTATCATCAGCTGGGTCATTGAGGATAAGAAAAATGAAAGCTTTATTCTTGACTTCAAAAGTGCGAAGCTGAAGTCAAAATTCGGTACGGATCAAGATGCAGATGTGGTCATGAATTGTAACCATGATATTATGAAAAAAATAACAGAAGGTAGATTGACTGTACAAAGAGCTTTTATGACAGGTGAGATAAAAGCCAAAGGCAATTTTACCTTATTGTATAAACTGGATCTGCTATTTGCGTTCTAGATTCTAAAGGGTAGTTCTAAAGAAAAGGTATAATGAAAGGAGCATAAAATGAGTAAGTGTTTATTTTGTAGTATTGCATCAGGGGATTTGGATTCTGCAACCATATTTGAAAGCAGTGAATTTCGGGTCATACTGGATAAATTTCCATCAGGTAAAGGTCATACATTAATTCTTCCTAAAGAGCATATAGAGAATATCTATGATCTGGATGGTGAGACGGCCGGTAAGATGTTTGCGTTAGCAACGGTCATTTCAAAAGCATTAAAAAAAGTATTGAAGTGCGATGGACTAAACATACTACAGAATAATGGGGTGGCTGCCGGACAAACAGTCATGCACTTTCATCTTCATTTAATTCCTAGATTCGAAGAGGATGGGATTAATTTCAAATGGAAAACCAAGGCGTTTTCAGATGATCAGATGTTGGAACTGGTTTCAGAAATATCCAAAGAAATCTAAGAAATTAATCAGGATAAACCCATAGAAAGGTACCGGATGCTCATGAATTATTCATAGGCATCCGGTACTTTTTGTAGTTAGGCCTTTATTTTTGTTGTAATAAGCTTTCTAGGGTGTTTAGAATATATTTGGTGCCGTCGGCAAAAGCATACTCAGCCATTTTTTCTGAAAATATATGGGGATGTTGGTGTAGATAGAGAACAGATTTGGTTAAGGTTTCAGGTGTTAGGTTTTCTTGTTTTAGAACCATGCTATAGCCGAGAGCTTCAAAGGCATCAGCATTAAGAAGCTGATCACCTCTACTTTGCGCTGCAGGCAAAGGAATTAACAGATGGGGCTTTTTGAGGGCCACCAGTTCAGTGATGGTATTAGAACCAGCCCGGCTAATGACGACATCCGCCATAGCATAGAGCTCAGCCATATGTTTTCCTACGAACTCATATTGCCTGTAACCTTCAAGGTAGTCATAACTATGATCGATATTGCCTTTTCCACAGAGATGTACCACATGAAAGGTTTTTGTTAGTTCTATGAGGCTATTTCTAAGACAATCATTAATACTTTGTGCGCCGAGACTGCCACCGGTTACCATTAATATGGCTTTATTGTGATCAAGCCTTGTATATACATGGCCTTTATGGCCTTCACCAAGAAGTAGTTCGCCCCTTATAGGTGCACCGGTGTGGACACCTTTTGAAGCCGGAATATGAGCCAAAGTGCTTTCAAATGTGGTACAGATTTTCACTGCAAACCTTGAAGCGATTTTATTAGCTAGGCCTGGTGTCATATCAGATTCATGTATAACGACAGGAACTTTGGTCAGCCAAGCAGCGATTACGACAGGTACGGTGACGAAACCGCCTTTAGAAAAAACCAGATTAGGTTTTAATTGATACATCAGAAAGATCGACTGTATGGTCCCCAAAAATATTTTGAAAAGATCCGTAAAATTCTTAAAATCAAAATAGCGTCTAAGCTTTCCGGAAGCGATACCATAATAAGGTAACCCTTCTTTTTCTATGAGCTTTTTTTCTATGCCATCCTTGGAGCCGATGTAATCCACATGGTAGTCTTTTTCCCTAAGATAAGGTAATAGAGCCAAATGGGGCATGACATGACCGGCAGTACCACCACCTGTAAGTATAATTTTTTTCATAAGAACCTCCAAAGACAATAATCTGAATCCATTATGAATAAAAGTAGCTTGAAAGTCAATAGATATCCTAATATTCTATATTGACAACAAAAAAACAAATGATATAATAGAAATAGAAAACGTTTTCTAAAAAGGAGACAGATTATGAAGAGAACGACCATACAAGATGTTGCAAGTGCTGCAGGAGTTTCCATTACGACAGTGTCAAGGGTTATCAATAACAACTATCCTGTTAAGGCATCAACGCGAAAAAAAGTTGAAGAAGCAGTTGATAGGCTTAAGTTTAAACCCAATTTATTAGCACGCAGTCTGATTCAAAATTCGACAAAAACAGTGGGGATTTTAACACCCTCTATAGAAAACCTTTTCTTTTCGGAAGTAATCAAAGGTGTAGATAGTGTCTTAAAAGAAAAAGGTTATACAACCTTTCTGTGTCATACAGAAGGTGAGGCCACCAATGAGGTGGAGATGATTCATAGTTTGGTGGATCGTCGCGTGGATGGCATGGTTGTCCTTGACCCAAGAAAAGAAAATGTGATATCCGGATACTTTGAAGAGCTTGCCAAGCGCGTACCACTGTTATTGGTGAACGGTTATGCTCAAGGTATTGGGTGCAGTTATGTTTTAAATGACGGTGAGGGTGGTACCCGTATGGCTTTAAAATACTTGATATCAGAAGGATGTAAGCGGATTGTTTTTTTGCGAGGTAAGAAAAGCCATTCTTATGACATTAAGGAAGAAGTGTATTTGGAATTTATGAAAGCTCATGGCATGGAAAGTCGAATTCTTAGAATAAAAGATGGGAATGATATCAAAACTGTGGAACAGGCTAAAGACGCTGTAGCAGATTATATTCAATCCGGTGAAAAACCGGACGCCTTATTGGCATGTAATGACTGGATGGCAGTAGGCGCCTTAAGCGGTGCCAAATCAGAAGGATTGATTATTCCAAAAGACATGCGCATCATAGGGTTTGATAATACCATTATATCTATGATTACCGAACCTAAGCTATCTACAGTCGATCAACAAATGACGAAGCTTGGACAATTAGCAGGCAACCGTATTTATAAAATGATGACCACGAAAGACATAGAAAATCAAAAGACCTATTTGGAAACAAAGCTTATGATTAGAGAATCTTAGCATGAGTATCATAATAAGAGGATTATAATAAAAGAATTATAGTATAAGAAGACTAACTATATGAAGTCAAGAAGAAATTCATAGTTTTTATGTTTTGTTTAATAGTTAAAAAAACGCACAACAAATAGAGCTTCCAAAAGCTGTAA
>PGZS01000143.1 GCA_002841435.1 Firmicutes bacterium HGW-Firmicutes-3
ATATTCGGGCTGTTTTTTGCATTAGCGCGTATTTCTAAAAACAAAGTATTAAACACAATAAGTTGGACTTACATATGGGTATTTAGAGGAACGCCATTGTTGTTACAGATATTGGTCATCTACTTTACCTTACCAAGTGTTGGCATCAGGCTTAATGCTTTTATGTCAGGTATTATAGCTCTTAGTTTGAACTCGGCAGCTTACTTAGCTGAAATCATCAGAGCAGCTATTTTATCCATAGACAAAGGACAAATGGAAGCTTCAAAAGCGCTTGGATTCAGTTATTATCAAGCTATGTTCAAAATAATTATACCCCAATCTTATAGACGACTCATACCACCGGTGGGTAATGAAGCAATTATGCTTTTAAAAGACTCATCGCTTGTTTCAACGATGGGAATTACAGAGTTGCTTAGAACATCTAGGATAATGGTGAATTCAAATGGTGATTCCATTTATTATGCCATTGCAGCGGTTATTTATTTATTCTTTACCACCATCTTCACTGTTATTTTCCAAAAACTTGAAGCGAAGTATTCAGTATATGAATAGGAGGGATTAATTATGATGATTGAGTATAAGAATATATATAAGTCATTTGGATCCCTTGAAGTCTTAAAAGGTATCGATTTGAATGTAGAAAAAAGTGAAGTGTTATGTATTATTGGTCCTAGTGGATCAGGAAAGAGTACGCTACTTAGATGTTTGAATCATTTGGAACGCATTACTTCAGGGGAAATCTATGTAGATGGCGAACTAATCGATGCCAATGACAATGGTCATAACCAGTTGAAACTTCCCCAACATAAAATGGCGGAGATATGCTCAGAACTGGGCATGGTTTTTCAAAGATTCAACTTATTTCCACATATGACAGTACTTGAAAATGTAACGATTGGTCCTATGACAGTAAAGAAAGAATCAAAAGAGGATATCATTCCTTATGCGGAAGGGCTTCTGGAACTGGTAGGTCTTAGTGATAAAAGAGATGAGTATCCATCCAGGCTCTCAGGAGGTCAACAGCAAAGGGTTGCTATCGCAAGAGCGCTGGCTATGAAACCTAAGATTATGCTTTTTGATGAACCAACTTCTGCGTTGGATCCGGAATTGGTTGGAGAAGTGCTTGAAGTTATGAAAAAACTGGCAAAAGATGGTATGACCATGATTGTTGTTACCCATGAAATGGCTTTTGCAAGAGAAGTCGGTACGCGAGTTGTCTTTATGGATGAAGGTGTTATTGTTGAACAAGGTGATCCTAAAGCGTTCTTTGATCAACCAAAGACTGATAGGGCAAAAGCTTTCCTCAGAAAAATAGTTTAGAAAAGTCGTAGAGATTTTAGGCATATAATGTCTTTTGGAGGACTTATGATTAAATTAATGGCAGACTCAACCTGTGATTTGTCCGATGCATTTTTGGAAGAATATGATATTAGTATGGCACCCCTAAGTATTATAATTGAGGGGCAGAGTTACAAAGATCGAATTGATATTCAACCAAACGCTTTATACAACATGTTAGGCACTTTGAAAGATCTGCCGACTACAGCTATGCCCAGTCCGACGGAGTACATCGATATAATAGAAGCTTCAATTAACAAAGGGTACACCGAAATTCTATGTATATGTATGTCAAGCGGCACCAGTGGCTCTTACCAATCGGCACTTTTGGCGTGGGAGTATTTCAAGGAAAAGTATGGTGATACATCTTATAAGATGCATGTGGTGGATTCGAAATGTATGAGTCATGGTAGTGGTTATTTACTACTTAAAAGCGCATTGCTAAGAGCGCAAGGTGCTAATTTTGATGAGTTGGTTGATTTTAACGAGACTTATAAGACGAATGTAAAACACTTGTTATCAGTGGATGATCTTGATAATTTAATTAAAAGCGGACGATTAACAAATGTTAGTGCTATGATTGGAAAGGTTCTGAAGGTAAAGCCAATTATGTCCATGCGCAATGGAAAGGGTGCCATTGTTGCCAAGGTCAGAGGTAGTAAAAAGGTTTTTGCTCATTATGTTGAGTCTTTTAATAGTAGAGTGGATTTGGAGTTGACAGATTTTGTCATAATTGGCTATACATCAGATCAGACGGTTGCTGAGAATATGAAGCTTAAGTTGGTCAATGAGACGGGTTTTGCTGGTGAAATTCATATTATGCAGATGGGCGTATCGGTAGGCACTCATGTGGGTCTTGGGGCTTTGTCCATGTACTTTTTTGAAAAAGGGGACAGACATGATGGGTTGGTTTACAATGAGATGAGTGCTCTTTTGGATAAGAAGAATGAGATGATGAAGCTTATAAGGAATTTGAAGGATAAGAGTTGATATGCTAGATAGGGTTAGTATAAAAGTTGTATAGTTGAGTTTATTAGGGTCTCTAAGTTATTAAAGCTTAGAGGCTTTGTTTATATATAGGGGTCCCATGAAAACCCTTCCACAGTCTGTATGATTACGGTCTCCAGTTGGTGCATCCATGCACCAAAAGTCGACGGTCAGCATTAAGAAGGAATTTCAACGGATTGGGATTTTTTTAAGACTGGTATAACCAAGGTGGCTACATAGGCTGCGATGGCGATTAGGATGAAGTCTTTGATCATATAGGGGAGCATCATGATAGAGACGTCTATGAAGGACATGATCTTGGTTAGGTAAATGTTGTAGATTATATAGAAGTAAATGTTGCCGACGAAATAGGCGGCCAATAGGCCAAGGGTTGATATAGAAAATATTGGAAGAAATCGAATACTTTTTTGTTTGGAGGTTAACATACCGATTAGCCATGCTGCAAGGGCAAATCCGATGATGTAGCCGAAAGTAGGCTTTAGGATATAACCGATACCGCCGCCGCCGGTAAACACAGGTAAACCTGCTAATCCGAGGAGTATATAGATGATTTGTGACATGAGTGCATTTTTCGAACCAAGTAACAGACCGGCAAAGACACAAAAAAAGAGCTGGAAGGTGATGGGGACGAGTGGAAAGAAAGGGTTTGGTACTTTGATAAGTGCGCCAACTACCATTAAAGCTGTGAATAAAGATGTAAGTATTAGGTCTCTTGTTGTTAGTTTCATAAAGCTCTCCTTAATCCTTTTGATTGATAAAGCTATTATAAAGTCAAGTCCTATAAATTGTCAACCATAAATAATAAAAGGTTAACAATAGAGATGGCTATAAAATTATTGGCACGTGGTAATGCGAAAAAAATAGGGAGAATAGGTGTTATTGTCATAAAAAATAAAGTGGTTGTATATGATTCCAAGATATTGTATACTCATTACATATGAAAAATGGAGGTACTTATTATGGAACAATTAGAAAAAAAGTATGGTTTATTGACAGCTATTGCGATGGTGGTAGGTGTCGTTATTGGTTCAGGTGTCTTTTTTAAAGCAGATGATGTATTGACGCTAACCGATGGAAATATTATATTGGCACTTGTGGCTTGGGCGGTAGGTGCTTTTTCTATGATTTTTGGTGCTTTAGTGTTTGCTGAGTTTGCTCAACGTATTGAGAAATCCAACGGTATTGTGGATTATTCAGAGGTTGCTTATGGTAAGAAGTTCGGATACCTTGTAGGGTGGTTTAAAGGTGTCTTATATTTCTCCCCTTTATCTGCGATATTGGCATGGGTTGCGTCTTTGTACACGATGATTCTACTTGGAAGTGATAATCCTACGAATGCATTAGGAACTTGGATGCTAGCAGTTGTCTATATGTTTTTAACCTATTTGATGAACTATTTTGCACCTATTATCGCAGGTAGATTTCAAGTGACAACCACTTTGATTAAGTTGATCCCACTAAGTCTCGTGGCGATTGGTGGCATGATCAGCGGATTAATCAACGGTGTTACGATGACGAATTTTACAGATGCTATGAGCAGTGTTGGTAGTAGTAGCGGAACGTTAGCATCAGCTGTTGTTGCTACAGCTTTTGCATATGAAGGTTGGACCGTAGCCATTACAATTAATGGAGAGATTAAAGACTCTAAGAAAAACTTGCCTAAGGCATTGACTGTAGGCGCTTTAATAGTATTTTTAGTATATATTTTTTATTTTTTGGGTATTGCAGGCGTACTACCAACACCTGAAATCGTATCAGAAGGTGATAACGCAGTTAATATCGTTACAAACCAACTTTTTGGTAGTACGGCATCCGTTATATTAACAGGATTTGTCATCATATCTTGTCTAGGTACCTTAAACGGCTTGGTTATGTCTTGTATTAGAGTGCCACATTCGTTGGCTATTCGTAACCAAGGACCGGTACCGAAAATTATAAGTAAGATTAATAAAAAAACCAACATGCCAATAAACTCTGCTATTTTTGCAGGCTGCTTGTCTTTTGGTTATCTCTTATTATGGTTTTTCAGTATAAATGAAACTTTTGGCGCATACATTGCCTTAGATGAGATTCCCATCGTATTGGTCTATGGTTTGTATATATTCTTATATATGTGGTACATCAAGAACTTCAAAGACCTTAACTTCTTCAGTCGTTATATCAAACCGATATTTGCTACAATAGGTTCTCTGATTATTCTTTACGGGGGCATTACCAACCCAAGCATCGGCATTTATTTGGTTGTATCGGTTATGGTAATTTTGATTGGATTATTGTTTTATAGAAAAGAGGCTTCAGTAGAATAGAAAGCCTCGTGGGGGTGGCATAGATTTATGGAAATGTATAGTATATTTGCTCAATATAAGGGGTTATCAAGATCTGCCTATGTCATTTTTTTTGCAAGGATTATCACAAATATGGGCGCATTCATTTGGCCTTTAATGACTTTGATCTTAGTAAATAAGATGGGTTATACGGAATCACAAACAGCCTTGGTGGCGATTGTCATTGGGGTGGTTTATCTACCGGCAACCATATTGGGTGGCCGCTTGGCGGATAGATTTAATAGGAAGTATCTCATTGTCTTCCTAGATACATTAAGTGTTATTTTTTTCATCAGTTGTGCTTTTGTTGAGCCGGGTTTTGACATGTTGATACGTTTTTCCTTAGCAGGTCTATTCGCCAATATGGAAGGCCCTGCTTTTGAAGCGTTGATTTCAGATGTGACGAAGCCGGCTGAACGGGAAAAGGTATTTTCTTTGTCCTATTTGGGTCATAACTTAGGTTTTGTCTTTGGCGCTGCTATAGGCGGCATGCTTTTCGAAAACTATTTAAGTCTGGCATTTATTATTGATGGTCTAACGACCTTTTTATCGACAATTCTGATTGTTATTTTTGTGGTTGTTATCAAGCAAGATACTTTAAGCAAAGAAGAAATGAATGAATACGAAAATCATGAGCTAGATACAAAAAGGACCTTCGCAATTCTTAAAGAGAGAAAATCAATTTGGATTCAGATTGTTACTTTTTTCCTTGTTGCTTTTATCTATGATCAATGGACATTTACTTTACCTATATATTTGAATCGATTATATCTGAGTGATGGTGCCAGATATTTTGGCTATCTGGCTAGTTTTAATGGTGGATTGGTTATTGTATTTACACCTATACTTACCAAAATACTTGGAAAGAGTCATGAAATGCAAAAGATGATGATGGGTGTTTCTTTGTACGCACTCAGTTTTCTAGTCATTATAAATGAACCCCAATACTTTGTATTCTTTATTATGATTTTCCTATTTACCATAGGCGAGATCGTGAACATGTTAGGATCTTCGCCTTTCATCAGCAGAAGGGTTCCGGCCTCTCACAGAGGCCGAGTCAACAGTCTTGTTCATGTAGGCTTTTTTCTTGGATCTGTTGTGGGTAAAGGTGTTATGGGTTTGATTATTCAATATACAAATTTCAATATTGCTTTTATTGTCATAGCCATAACGGGATTTGCTACAGTTGGATTGATAACGATTAATTATAAAATTGATAAAAGGTTGTTTCCTAGTTTGTACAAGTCGAATCTTATGGATATAAATGCTTGAAAATAATAAGGCCCCCAACATAATACATTGATATGCTCCCTTATAGGTAGACAAGTGAAATAATAAAACACTTGATACTTAGAAGGGAGCATTTTGTATGTCTAAAATACCAGCTCAAGATAAAAT
>PGZS01000144.1 GCA_002841435.1 Firmicutes bacterium HGW-Firmicutes-3
CATAAGCCGGCACCCATTTAAAAGCGCTGCATAGCCATATCTCCCCGTGTCATTGCGCAAATTCTCTACCATGAGAATATTTATCTTAACGAATGAACCTATTTCGTTACGGCGCTTGGCCTCACCAACCGAAGGGATCTATGGATCTCCATGATACGTATTATTCATTGAATTTGAGTGCGAGTCAAATTCAATGCTCTTGTTGTCAATGATCATGTGATAGCGTCCTGCTGTCAAAGTTTGGTGGAAAAGCTGGGACTCGAACCCAGAAGAAAGCCGGATTTCTTTTCCATAAAAAAGAGAAGCGCAGCGTGGTGTCGGTTTATTTAGATGGATTAGATCTTTTCATTTGAAAAGTTTTTTTTATAGAGATCGATTGTATTGATGCTTGCCGTTGCTTCCTTTTATACTAATCACTGTAGTTTCGAATACCGATTCTGATCGATCGCAATGATGTGACCAGGCACTGCAGCCGAATTCCTCACAACCTTTTCGCTTCTTTGATAGAAATACCTGAGATAAGTGGATCTGCATCAACACAAGTTCCTTCTCCCAATCGTGTGATACCGGCCAATGAGACAGCTCCATTTTGGTACATGTCAAGTTCATTGATTCCTTTAGGGAATTCATAATAATTAATTTTCATAGCTCAATACCCGCTTCAACAATTTCTTTTAGTAACTGAATGCAATCTTCTTTACTTTGAACATCTTTGTCGTAGGCTTCCATTACGTACTCATCATAAACGGCGCAAAAATACTCATCATCTACCAGTAGTTCAGACATCGTTTCTAAATTCATATAGTCGTAATTGAAAAGAAAACAACAGAAATAGTAATAGAATTCACTCATTCCATGCGCCCGTTCATACCACTGATCCGCCAGATCACGTTCGTCACTGCCGTTGGAAGACCATCCGGTCAGATCGCCAATAAAAGACTGAATAAAATCTCCTGAATTTTTAAAACCGGCCTGATATACTTTTAGCTTTAAATTTGCATACTGTTTGTTAGTTAATGAAAGTTTTAAATCTTCTCTTACACAATTTGTTTTCACATCTTCATTTTGTTCTTTAGCGAACAATGCATATCTTTCATTCATATCAATCACATTTCCTCTCTTTATTTAAATGTATAAGACTGATTAAAAAAATTCCAAAGAGCCAGCTTAGGTATTTTTGTGAAGCGATTCGTCAATTCACCATTATCACCACCAATAGCAAATGGACATCTACCTTGGTATGCTGCTGCTTTAAGACACTCAACATCCATTCCCAAAACTTTCGCTGCATCAGTCGCAGGCACACTATAACTTTTAGGATTCTTATCCATAAGCCGGACTAATTCTTCATATTGATTTTTTACAGATTCTGGAGCGTTATCAAGGTTCATGAGTTATCCTCCCAAATATAACATTCATTAATTTAGTCACGATCATTTATTTTTGTCCAATTATCTTGGACTGAAAGGTTAAAAAAATAATCCAGAGGTTTATTAAAAATCCTTGAGATTTCAATCATTTTATTCAATTTCGGGGTAGTTTTACCTTTCTCAATATACATATAAGTACTTGGACTTTTATATCCAAGCAACTTTGACATTTCGGCATATGAATATCCTTTTTTTTCTCTTTCGTCTTTTAATTTTTCAGTGTATACTAGCTTCATTTTAACCTCGATTCATCCAATATATTTGGACTTCATACAGTGATTTTAATCCAATTAGATTGGATTGTCAAGTTTTTTACATGATTTTATTTGATTTTTTTGGACTTTGTTCAAATAGTTTGAATAGGTGATATAATTAAAAAAAAGAATGTGGAGCAATATGTTAGATGGGATTGAGAATAAAAATATTGAGACAACTGAAAGATATTAACCAAGCTGAACTTGGAAAAATCGTTGGTGTCGGAAAAACTACAATTTCAAATTATGAAACTGGCTACAGTGTTCCTGATCTTGATACTTTAATTAAACTTGCTGAGTATTTTAATGTCACAACTGATTATTTACTTGGTCTAACTGATGATTTCATAAGTCAAAACAAAGATGAATCACAAACGTTCGGACACCTATCAAGAAACGAGAAAGAATTGCTCGAAATTTTCAGCAAAGTAACGAATGAACGCGATCAAATAAAACTCATAGGAAGATTTGATGAAATAGTTGAACAAATAATCGGTGATTTTAAGTCCGACAATGCCCCATCTACTCGCTCGAAGAAAAGCGCTGGTTAGAGTAGAATCATAATCTTGGCTCAATTGGTAACTGGCTTGATCATGTAAAATCACAGGAGGGAATCAACATGAAATTAAACCACGAATGCATCCGTGATCTACTTTTATATCTTGAAGATAATCTTCTGTTTACATCTCATCTGTGCGCCAATGATTTAGAAATATTTCCTTATGAAAGTGTAGATATTATTTATGCAGCTGCAAGACTTTCGGAGGCAAAATATTTAGAAACAACTCAAATGTCATATTCACATGACACGATTCCAATCATCCATATTCATTCATTAACCTGGGATGGACATAAATTACTTGATAATATTCGTGATGAAAATGTTTGGAGTAATACTAAGTCTATGGTTACTCAGTTCTCTTCAGTATCTATTGGAATAATTGATAATGTTTCGAATAAGATAATCACAAAAATGATTAATGAGCATATTTAGCTATAAATAAGATTCTCATTACACCAATTAATAAATTATTTGAAAAACTCAATCAAAAGAATTTTAGTTATTATTATCAACTAGGGGGTAATACCAATGTCATTCCAATTAATTAGAGAAGGTATAAATAAAATTCCCAACGTAAAATCCTGGAAGCTTACACTTATTAATTATGATCATAAATTATCTCCGTCTGATTATGAATGTCATTTAATCCGATTTGAAACAGATCAACTGTTAAATGAAACTGTGAATAATATGCGTGAAAAATTCGAGTACATTGTTGAAAAAAAGACCGAGAGCATCCTTGAGTATACAGGGATGAATCCTAAAAATTCGATTGACAAAATCAATGTCTCGAATGGGCTAATCTCTGACCAGTGGGATTCATTGATTCTTAGCCTAAGTGTTTGTGATGATCAGAAAGATATAGAGAAAATCGAATCGAAAGCATTTATTTTTGTAGGCGAGTATTTTGAGAATGGAGAGTATAAAAACCTTTATTTATTGTCTCGTAAAAATCCGATACAAATTTTTAAAAATAAACGCCGGTTTAAGTATCTCGCAACTAGGAAAAATCAAATTAAGGAATTTAATGAGCCGATCATTCACTTTGGAAATACATTTGATGTGCTAATATTTGGCAACGTTTTATATTCAATAAATAATAATTTTCAGACTGTTTTTAATCTTGAATACTCGCATAGAAAGTTCTGTAGAAAAGCATTAGAAGAAATAGAAAACTTAGACATTATTTCAGATTTTGAAGCATATCAAAAATTCTCATTATCTGGTCAAACTCCAAAGCAATTCACTAGATGTGATTTTGATGTCATTAACAATCTTAGAAATAAAAAAAATTTAGAAATTTTGACCAAAAAATTAAAAATTCCATACAATAAAACCACACAGCAATTTGATCTAAGTGACGATGAAAATGCAAAGATTTTTACAAAAGCAATTTGCGGTAAAACAAAATATGAAATGTTTAACGACGGAATCTGTGAAGTTCCTTCATCTATTCCATTGAGTCGTTCATAAAATAAAATGGCTTATTTAAAACAGCAATTTTGATAACATTTCCTTTTTTACTAACCAGATTTGTATTGCTAATCACAATACAATTGGTGCTTGTTTTTTTCTCTGTAGGCCACTGTACCTCACAAGTGTAAAACCTATAATTTTTCAGTTCGAAAATCAAATTTGCGTATACGTTATTGTTTCTGATACACAAAAACCCAAGTATTACGAAGTATATTAAAAATTGGCATACCCCATCCCATTTTGTAAAATCAAATACAAACAAAGGTAATACGTAAGATAATAAAAATTCTGACGTAATCCCTTTTTCCTGTTGAGCTTCAACTACTCTGTAAGTGTTAAATTCAGAAGGTTGCAAACTGTGAATAGCATTGAATAAAATACAAACTGAAAAAATATTCAAAATGAAAATAGTGCCTATACTTAGATATTCTGTCCAATGGTAGCAATCAGAATTAACTATGCTAAGAACATCTAAAAATAAAACTGTAATCCATAAAGGGATGAAAGATGTTATAAACATCGAAAATTTAAACAGACTACCCATTTTTTTACCTCACAAATGAAAACATAATAATTAAGAATTTTTACTTATGGCTACAGCTTTTATATTAACTATAGATTTAATTCCCTGCATGTATATTATGGCTTACGTGTGAGGCAAAGTCAAAAACAAAACTAGCTACTTTTACAATATTTAGGGTTCTAACTTGCCAGAAACTTTCATTGCGGCGGATTGTATTGGATAAACGCTTTATAACATAGATTTTTAACTTGCCGGTAACTTGCTATAATAATAAACCTCGCGCACCCGAGTCCCCTGGCAATCGAGAGCCGGCATTCTTATTATACATTATTGTCATATCCTTAGTAACAAAAGTTACAAATTTTATTAGAAAGGAACCAAAATCTTGGCATCAAAACTTATTGAAGTAAAAAAAAATATCGGGTATGACCTCAAAGGTAAGCCAATTAGGAAGTCTTTCTATGGCAATACTAAGCGGGAAGCTGAAAAAAAATACCTGGAATACGTTAAAAAAGCCGAAAAAGAAGGCCGAAGTAAATTGCATTATACTTTTTCTGAATTCTCTAAAATATGGCTGGAAACAAAAAGAGAAGAAGTCAGCGACAATACCTACAAGCAAACATATGTAACAAATATGAAAGTCCTTGAGGCTGTTTTTGGAAAAAAACTACTTGAATCGATAACCCAACTTGAACTGCAAAAATTTTTCAGCTCGCAGTCGGGCGTCAGTAAGTCGAAGATGGACAAGCTGTATTTGATTGCCAATGCAGTTTTTTCAACAGCTTTTGAAAATGATCTAATTGAAAAAAATCCAATGACAAAGGTGAAAAAGGGTCAGGTTAGCGACCCTAAAGAATTACGGACCTATACAGATGAGCAATACCGGTTCGTTGTCGATTTTGCTAAGGATCATCCATATGGTTTGGGAATTTTTATAATGCTCAAAACTGGTTTAAGAAGAAGTGAAGTTTTTGCTCTGCGCTGGGAAAATATAAATTCTGCAAAGAAAATACTATCTGTCACAAACGCAGCTGCAAAAGTAGACGGAAGCTATATTGTTGATAAAACAAAAAGCCTTTCTTCAATGCGACAAATCCCCTTGGATGATGAATTTGTCGAACACATGAAAAATCAAAAACAGCTTGGCCCATATGTCATCACATTGGGCAGTATGCTGGATCAAATAGCAGACCTAGATAATTGGACCAAAAGACGTTTCAACCCGTTTATGCTCGATTTATCAGAGTTTTATGTAGCAGATAAAGAAAAAGCAAAGGTGAAGAACTATGATCCGCTGCCAAAGCTTCGTATTCACGAATTGAGACATACCTATGGAACCTTGCTTTACCGATCAGGAACTGACGTCCACACAGTTTCAAAAATACTGGGACACTCTGATATAAAAATCACGACAAAAGTTTATGTTCATGACACCGTAGAAGACTTAAGAAACAGAATTGACTTCTCAAAAATGCCTTAATTATAACAAAAAGTACCATAAAAATGTCGTACGACAAAAAGTACGACATTTTTTACGACAAAAATAGCCAGAAATAACCAGAAATAGCAAGATAATGTTCAGTTTTGTCAGTCGGTCACATAAAGGTAAAAGAGAGGAAAATAAAAAGAATGGCTATTTAAAGCCATTCTTTCATATAGATATCATTTATTTACTGGAGCTAGCGGGGGGAATCGAACCCCCGACCTACTGATTACGAATCAGTTGCGCTACCATCTGTGCCACGCCAGCAGTAAAACTTACTG
>PGZS01000145.1 GCA_002841435.1 Firmicutes bacterium HGW-Firmicutes-3
CTCAACACCTTATTATTATTCGACTTATGAGGATGAAGAAGAAAACATCATCAGTAAAAAAGAAAAAATCATTGTCATCGGTTCCGGACCTATACGTATCGGTCAAGGAATTGAGTTTGACTATTGCTCTGTTCATGCGGTTTGGGCCATTAAAGAACTGGGTTATGAATCCATAATTATCAACAACAACCCCGAAACAGTGAGCACGGATTTTGACATAGCCGATAAACTATATTTTGAACCTTTATTTATTGAAGATGTTATGAATGTGATACGAAAAGAAATGCCCAAAGGGGTCATCGTACAATATGGCGGGCAAACAGCCATCAATCTAGCACCTAAGTTGCTGAGTCGTGGTGTTCAAATTCTTGGTACTTCTGTGGATTCTATTGATGTGGCAGAAGATCGAAAACGCTTTGAACGTTTGCTTAGAGAACTGGATATACCTCAACCTATGGGCAAGGCTGTAACCAATATTGATGAAGCTATTACCACAGCTAAGGAGATTGGCTATCCGGTTCTGGTGCGACCTTCTTATGTCATCGGTGGAAGAGCCATGATGATTGTCCATAACGATATTGAACTAATGAGTTATGTAAAAGAGGCTGCATCATTGTCCGAAGATCAACCCATCTTAATTGATGAATATATTGATGGTATGGAAGTTGAAGTGGACGCCATTGCTGACCGAGAAAACATACTTATTCCTGGCGTTATGGAGCATATTGAACGTACAGGTGTTCATTCTGGCGATAGTTTTTGTGTGTACCCACCACAAAACATTTCGGATGCCATGATGGAAATTATTGTAGATTATACCTATAAGATTGCCATGGCGCTTCAAGTTGTAGGACTAATGAATATTCAATTCGTGATTAAGGATGAAAAAGTCTATATCATTGAAGTGAATCCAAGAGCATCAAGAACGGTACCAATTATTAGCAAGATTACTAAGATTCCTATGGTGAAAATCGCTATGCAGATTATTCTAGGCGACAAACTATCTGGGTTAGAATATGGGACTGGTTTATATAAAACAAGCAATCTAATCGCAGTTAAAGCGCCTGTATTTAGCTTTGTCAAACTGGCTGGTGTTGACGCAGCACTTACACCTGAGATGAAATCAACAGGTGAAGTACTTGGAGTGGATAGTAATTATGAGAAAGCATTGCTGAAAGCTTTTCAAGGAGCAGGTTTCAGATTCAAGACGGCGGGTAAGGTGCTGGTTTCAGTGTCCGATGCAGCTAAGGAAGAGGTATTACCTTATGTAAAAGAGTTAGAGACACTTGGATTTGGTATTATGGCTTCTAATAATACGAGTCGATTTCTATCGCAAAGAGGCATTAAGAATGAATCTGTGAATTTATCCGATTTGTCCGATATACAGGTCATGTTTAAAAAAGATGAAATTGCGATGGTTATTAATGTGCCAACAAAAGGTAAGGATGTAAGGCGAAATGGTTACAAATTGAGAAGCTTAGCAGAGCATCTTAGTGTACCAAGTTTTACATGTTTGGATACTGTCAAAGCTTATTTACAGGCATTGAAGACGTGCATGGACAATGAACCCATTGACTATGACACCATTGATGCTTATATGTAATAACATAGGAATCGGTATAGCGTTATTTTGAAGGTGGTTGAATGATGAAACGGGTCTGGATATTGATGCTACTTCTATTACTGAGTGGTTGTCAGATAGGAAACGAAAAATTAAATCAACAGGATCAAAAGATAGAAGAGAAGCTACAAGAATCAGAGCTTGATCTAAAGGATGAACGAGAAGATCAGTCGGATAATAAGGCAGTCTCAGAAGCATCAAGCGAAGCTAGCATATTAGAAGCGTCCGTAGATCAGATTGTATCAAGTCTTTCTTTAGAAGCGAAAGTGGCTCAGCTTTTTTATGTAACTTTAGAAGATTATCAGCGAACCGGTTTGCCATATGGTGGTATTATCTTTTTTAAGCACAACATGATAACTGCCGATCAGACCCAAAATACAATAAGCAAGATTCAAAGTGAATTGACAGTCCCTGCTTTCATAGGCTTAGATGAAGAGGGGGGATTGGTTACAAGGATTACGGGTAAAGCAAGTATCGGCGGCACAGAAATACCTGAGGCTTGGGTGCTGGGGCATGCTGCCATTCCTAATGCTGTTTATATAGCCAACGAGATTATTGCCAGAGAAATCCGTATATTAGGGTTTAACATGAATTTTGCACCGGTAGGAGACATTCATACGAACCCCCAAAATCCAATTATAGGGCATAGAGCTTTCTCGGACAATCCGGAAGTTGTTGCTGAAAAAGTGATTGAGGCCATAAGGGCATATCAGAATCACAATATTATCCCGGTCATCAAACATTACCCGGGACACGGAGATACAAAAGAGGATAGTCATATGGGTACGGCTACATTGAATCACGACTTAAGCCGGCTGATGACTATTGAACTAGTGCCCTTCATAGAGGCAATTAGGGGTGGGGTAGACGTTATTATGGTCGGTCATTTACAGGTGCCTCAGATAACAGGAGACTTAACACCTGCATCTCTGTCAGAAGTTATGATACAAGAAATATTAATAGATGAGTTGGGTTTTGACGGTCTGATTGTTTCGGATGCTCTTAACATGAAGAGTATTGTGGATGAATATTCTACAGAGGCGATGATTAATAAGGGTCTTGATGCCGGATTAAACCTATTTCTTATGCCGGAGAATGTGGATGAGGCTTATAAGTATCTTTTAGAAAAGGCTCAAACATCTAAAGAAACAGAAATGAAAATAGATAATACTTTAAGAAAGATTATCCGTTTGAAATTAGAAAAGAATTTATTTGAACATAAGAATCAAGTATTACAAGATCCTACAATTGGACGATTAGAAGACCGAAAAATGATGACAGATTTACTGAATGAATAATAAACGCTTAAACAGGCTCATTCTATATTTAAAGTGTCAAGCAAGTCTCTAAGTGGAAAACTTAGAGACTTTTCAAATTCTCTAGGAAAGTTTACGATAGCTTTCAGCCTTGAAACATAGCTGGAAGCGGTAAGGAACTTTCACGCCTTGAACAATTTGCAAGCAAGTGTGACGCAGCTTCTTTGCTCTAAGGGGGCCATAAAAAACTTTGTATAGGAATAAGTAGAGAAATAGGAATATACTTTTTCCGGTCAATTATGGTATGATATAAAAGTGTTAATTATTGGGAAGAATACAGAAAGAGGTTTATGTATGATGAAAAAATACAAACAAACAATCAAACAAGAATTTTTTGTTGTCGGGTTTTCCAGTGCCTTGATTATAGCTTTTGTTTTTATTCTTCTTGCCTCTGTAAGCATTTATTTGTTAAGTATGGATAATGCACAAAAGAAGCTAGAAATGGCTAATTTACATATTAGCACCTATACAAATGGTGTATTAGAAAGTCTTGTCATGTCCACCAAAACGAACGCTGCGTTTCCGGGAGCTATGGATTATGAACCAGGTTATAGTGAAGCGAAAGAAAAATTACTTCAACTTTTTATGGCCACCACACAGGCAAACCCCAATATCAAATTTTCTTTTGCAGGGTATGAAGATGGTACACTATTGATTGAAGGTTATGACCCGCCGGTTGGTTTTGATTCCCGTCTTAGACCTTGGTATTCATCTGCAGTAGAACGCTACCCAGGTTTATCTATAGGCCTCCCATATCAAGATGCTAAGACTTTGGAATGGTTGGTTTCAGTATCTTTAGCCATGGTAGATCAACAGGGTGTCCTTAAGGGTGTGATGGCAGTTGATTGCAGTCTGGAGTATATAAATTCCATCATGTCGGAAGTGTCTTACTATGATTCACAAATGAATTATGTGCTGGATGAGAATCGCGTTGTTTTTAGTCATAACAATAGGAGTTACCTGCACCAATCCATAGATACAGTTGTACCGGGTCTGTCTGAAAAATTTTCTGAGGATTCCGGGTTTATTCGATACAAGATAGATGGAAAAGAAATATTAGCTTTTTATCATAGATTGCATGAAGCAGATTGGATTATTGTTTCAGCCATAGATGCCTCAGAAGTACTTGGACCAATTGTTATGACAGTTTCTTATATTATGCTGACATTAGTACTACTAGCCATTATACTTGGAATAGGGCAAGTGAAAGTTTATGAGAAAAGTTTTGTAAAACCCATAACAGCACTTCGTGACCATATTTCAGATATTACAAGTGGGCAAAAGGTACGACGATTAGAACAACCGTACATCTATTCTAATAATGAACTTGCTAACATTGCCGGTAAAATAGAGGAAATGGCGGAGACTTCACTTCGCAAAAAGAATGATGAGTTAAGGCTAATCTTAGATGCGACGAGTGATGGTATACTTGTTCTGGATTTAGAAGGAAATGTCATTCACACCAATGAAAAATATTCGAATTTCAAGAATCACTTACTAAAAATACAAGTGGATAAACCATACACGCAGGAGCAACTTTGTAGACGAGAAGAAACCATTGAGGTTTTACATTTAAATGGAGAAATGGTGCTAGAACAATATACCTGTCCGGTTTTTAATAATTGCGAGTTAAAAGGACAACTATGGCGCTATAGGGATATAACAGAGAAATTTAGGGCAGAAGAAGATTTGAAATGGCTAGCAACAACAGATCCTTTGACTGGACTTTGGAATCGTCGCTATTTTCTCGAGCGCGGAGGAATAGAAGTTAACGCAATGAATCGAACAGGGCTTCCTTTATCATTGTTATACATTGATATTGATTTTTTTAAAAACATTAATGATCGTTTTGGTCATCGTTTTGGTGATGAGGTTCTTATATATATTGGGATGACACTTAAATCTCAAGTCAGGAATATGGACGTAGTGGCACGCTTGGGTGGTGAGGAGTTTTGTGTGTTAGCACCTAATACCAGTTTGCAATCAGCTAATCAATTGGCGGAAAAGCTTAGACGTTTTTTTGAAACAAATGTCTATCAGTATAAGGATAAAAAAGTACACTTTACCATTAGTGTAGGTGTGACTACTTATACTGATGGTATAGGAAGCATCGAAGACCTATTGGTAGCAGCAGATACGGCTTGTTATTTGGCTAAAAACCAAGGTCGCAACAGTGTGGTATCTACTGATATGTTTAGATAGATTTTCAAGAGGCATAAAGAAAAAATGGCTACTACTATTTATAATAGAGGAGCCTTTTTTTGTTCTCAAGGAAATTCATACCCTAGTTTTCAGCCTTAAGGCGTGGCAGAAAACGTCAAGGAACTTTCCTATCGAACCGTTCAGAAATATGAGCAGAGCTCATAACAAAGCGAAGCTTCTTTTCTTGTACTCAAGGAAAGTCATACCCTAGTTTTCAGCCTTAAGGCGTGGCAGAAAACGTCAAGGAACTTTCCTATCGAACCGTTCAGAAATATGAGCAGAGCTCATAACGAAGCGAAGCTTCTTTTCTTGTACTCTAGGAAAGTCTATGCTATGTTAATGCGTTGAAGTGCCGCATTAACTATTAAGGAAATCTTTCCTGCCGGAACAATTTGCTTTGCAAAGCGAGGCGTAGCCTCTTTGTTCTACTTTAGGATAATACTACTTTTCTTACGTTTATTCTTAATAAATAGTAGGAAAATGCCTGTGAAAATTTTCATAAATTTCTATAAATCAGTCTCGATAAAATGACAGAACATAAGTAAAATTAAGCATTTAAGCTAAAGAAAAGTTAAGAAAAAAATAAGTCGCACAAAGACGACTAAAAAACACTTGACATTATGTGCATATTATACTAAAATTATTTTATGAAAAGCTTTTCAAGCTTTCTGGAAAACGCAACCATTATACAGTAATAGGGAGGAACAAAAATGAAAAGATTGTTAACAATAATAATGGTACTTGCAATGGTAACAGCATTATTTGCCGGCTGTGGGAAAACAGAGACCCCAAGAACCTAAAAGCAGAATTCCAATCCGACAGACAACCGGACATTTATGTAATAGAAGGTATGGGCGGATACAACACATGGAAAAGCAAACTAACTCCATTTGAAAATGAAGAATGGATGGATCTTACAACACTAGAATTTGCAGTAGACGGTCAAGTATATGGTTTCCCTGTAGCAGTTGAAGCATGGGGTATGGCATATAACAAAGACATCTTAGAGCAAGCAGGGGTAGATCCTGCAACTTTAACATCTCAAGCAGGCTACAAAGCAGCCTTTGAAAAAATCGACGCAATGAAAGGTGACCTAGGACTTAAATCCGTCGTAGCCATGGCAGCAGGACCGGACATGAGATGGGTAACAGGTTTACACAACTTTAACGGTTACTTATCAGCAGGCCTTGAGTATGGAGACACCTCAGTACTAGACAAACTCAACAGTGGCGAAGCAGATGTAGAGCGCTTAACAGAGTATGCAGACTGGGTAGAACTTCTCTTTGCATATGCAGATGAAGCCGTATTATTAACAGGTAACTATGACGCACAAGTTGGCCAATTTGCAACCGGCCAAGCAGCGTTTGTACACCAAGGCAACTGGATCGACCCATGGTTAACAGACAATGGGGTAGACTTCCCAATGGGATTTGCACCACATGCATCCGTATATGGTGAGCACAACGCCATCTTCATAGGCGCACCATCTTACTATGTACTAAACAGTGACAGCCAAAACCAAGAAGCAGCAAAAGCATTCTTAAACTTCATGGCAACAACAGAAGCAGGACATAACTACATGGTCAACGAAGCAAAAATGGTACCTGCGTTTACAAACGTAACCCTCGTACCGGACACCCCATTATCAGCCAACGTAACAGAATGGTTAAACAAAGAAAACGGCGCATACACATGGTTACAAAACGACATGCCGGACGGATTTGGAATGGGAACCATCGCACCACTCTATGAAAGTTATGCAAAAGGTGACTTAGACAAAGCAGCCTTCATCGCACAACTTGTAGGAAAAATAGAAGAAATTAAATAATGGTTAAAGGGTCAAAACTAAGTTTCACTAAATTCACCCACCATGGTAGGTGGAAGTTCAACTATAGAGTTTTGACACCTTAACCAATAATAAAAGCAAAAAATAAATAAAAGAAAAACAAAAAAGAAACGCTTGGGAAGGGTGTGTGTCTTGCACACACACCCTTCTTATGAATTAAAAGGAAAAGGCAAATTTCCTATAAGAGAAGAAACAAAGACATTCCTTTTAATTCATAAGAAAAACCCCAAAAACCAAACAAATCATAACCCAATAAGCAACCAAAACCAAGTAACAACAAATAAAATGACCGAGGGAGAAGGAAAACGTATGAACAAAAAAGCAAAAGAAAAACTGGTATTCTGGCTGTTTTTAGTACCGGCCTTGTCAAGTTTCATCCTCGTAGTGGTCGTACCATTTTTCATGGGCGTCTATTACTCCATGACAGACTGGACAGCCGTAGCAGGACAACAAGCCAACTGGGTAGGCCTAGGCAACTACAAAAACATGTTCAGTGACTTGGCATTTAGGTATTCATTCCTAAGAACCTTCCTGTTCACCTTACTAAGCGTCATCGCCATCAACGCCGTGGCCTTAACACTTGCCTTTTTAGTCACAAGAGAAATCAGATTCAAAAACTTCTTTAGAGCAGGCTTTTTCATTCCCAATCTAATAGGTGGATTGGTCCTTGGATACATTTGGCAATTCATCTTCAAAAGTGTCGTACCCTCCATCGGAACGCTCCTTGGTATAGAAGCCTTAGAAAAAGTGCTCATCCTAGCAGAACCCAACTTAGCCCTCTTTGGACTCATCTTTGCCTTCACTTGGCAATATGCCGGCTACATCATGATGATCTATGTAGCAGCCCTACTCAACGTACCCCAAGAGCTCATAGAAGCCAGCCAAATCGATGGTGCCAACTTCATCCAAAGACTAAGAAGCATCACCATCCCCATGATTGCACAAGCGTTCACCATCACCTCCTTCTTAACCTTGGTCACCTCCTTTAAGCAATATGACATCATCGTCGCCTTAACAAACGGAGGCCCGGCCGCAATCTACCAAGGAACCACAGTCAACTCAACAGAAATGCTGGCGGTGCATATCTACAGTGTCGCTTTCAAATATAACAACATGGCAGAAGGGCAAGCCAGAGCCATTATATTCTTTATCGTCCTATCGGTGGTATCCATCGGCCAGGTCTATTATAATAAAAAGAAAGAGGTGGAAATGTAATGGGTGTCAAAAAAAATACGGTCAACACAATCCTAACCATCATCACCTTCCTACTCTTTGTCATCATCATGTTTCCCTTCTTCATCGTCGTCATCAACTCAGCCAAATCATCTCTAGAAATCATCACCGACCCTATATCCCTGCCAAAACAATGGGGACAACTCCTAGTCAATATCAGTGACATATGGAACAGACCAAGCATTAGATACTCCTCAAGCGTGTTCTCATCGGTCATCATCACCGTAGGATCACTCACCACCATTACCATCTTCTCAGCCATGTCAGCATGGGTGTTGGTAAGAACCAAAAGTAAAACCTCAACCATCATCTTCTTAGTCTTTTTAAGCGGGCTCATCATACCCTTCCAAGTGGTCATGTTTCCACTCGTTGCCTTCTTTAGAATGATCTATGAAGCCACAGGCCTAAGAATGCTTAGAACCTATCATGGTATGATCATCGCCTATATCGGATTTGGAGCGCCCCTTGCGGTCTTCATGTTCCATGGGTTCATCAAATCCATACCCCTAGAGCTAGAAGAAGCAGCCACCATAGACGGCTGTAGCCGTCCGCAAATCTTCTTTAAGATTATCATGCCCATCCTAAGGCCCATATTTGTAACCGTCATCATTCTAAACGCCATTTGGATATGGAATGACTTCCTGTTACCATCACTTATACTTGGAGTAGGTCAAGACGTACAAACCATACCACTAGCCATAAGGGCTTTTGCGGGATCCTTTGTTAAGAAATGGGACCTTATCATGACAGCGGTACTCATGGCAGCAGCACCGATTATCGTGGTACTCATGGCAGCAGCACCGATTATCGTCGGTTTCCTCTTTGCCCAAAAACACATCATTAAGGGTATGGTTGCAGGTTCCATCAAATAATATTATAATAGTAAAGGGCTGATAAACAGCCCTTTATTTTTCTATATTTACAAGTTTTAATGCCCTAGTACAAAAAAACTTAATTTAGGGTATATTCTGCACCTACGTCATATTTAATTTTTAGAAGTGGAGGCATAAGGATGATACAAGGGAAAGAAAAGTGGAGAGAAGATTTAAGAAGTGCTTATTTTGAACTCTATAGCGACTTAGGTGGAAGTGGTAAAAGTTTTGAATCGCTGATGCGGGTTATAGACAAAAGAGCCAAGGATAGAGGAAAAGAATTAATAGACTTGGACAAGCGCGAGCATGACTGGTATATGAGCGAGCATATGATTGGTATGATGCTTTATGTAGACTTATTTGCAGGGAATATCAAGCTCATGATCGATAAGATACCCTATCTTGTAGAACTTGGCATAACCTATGTGCATCTAATGCCCTTGCTAAAGCCAAGGGTAGATGAAAATGATGGCGGTTATGCTGTTGAAGATTATATGGATATAGATCCGAAATTAGGTTGCCTTGAAGATTTTGTTATGCTTATGGATGCTCTTAGACATGCTGGGATTGCAGTATGTATTGATTATGTTCTTAATCATACGGCAGATACCCACGAGTGGGCTAAGAAAGCGCTTGAGGGTGATAAAAAATATCAGGATATGTATATGATGTATGATAGTCGTGATATTCCGGATTTGTATGATGCCACTGTACCGGAAGTGCTACCGGATAAACATCCGGGAAATTTTACTTACAAATCTGAAATTGATAAGTGGGTGTTTACTTCTTTTAGTGATTTTCAGTGGGATCTAAATTTTAAAAACCCCATGGTTTTTGAAAAAATGGTGGATATTATGCTCTATCTCGCTAATTTAGGGGTAAATATCATTCGTTTAGATGCCATTGCTTTTGTATGGAAGGAAATTCATACATCCTGTAGGAACCTTAAACAAGCGCATAAGCTTATGCATATGCTACATTGCGTTAAAGAAATAGCATGTCCATCCCTAGCATTACTTGGAGAAGCCATTGTTGAACCGGACGAAATATTCAAATATTTTGGTACACGAGATAATGTGGAATGCGGCATTTTGTATAATGCCAATTTTATGGTTAACATATTTAATAGTATAGCAACAAGAGACGTGCGTCTTATGAAAATCGATAATGGAAGATTTAATGTACCTGTAACAGGTTGTTTTATGAATTATATTCGTTGTCATGATGATATTGGTTGGGGATTTAATGAAGAAGCCACTAGACATTTGGGATTTGATCCATATCAACACAAACATTTTTTGATAAATTTTTACTCAAGAGAATTTGAAGGTTCTTTTGCAAAAGGCGAAATTTATCAATACAACCCGAGGAATCATGATGCAAGAACCAATGGAACTTTAGCTTCATTATTAGGCCTTGAGAAAGCCCATGATATGAATGACGCTCATGGACGGGTATTTGCCTTAAACAGAATCAAGTTGGTAACAGCACTAATTTTTTCCCATAGAGGCATACCTCTGATTTATAGCGGTGATGAGATTGCAACAATGAATGAACAAAGCTATCTCAAGGATCCTCATAAATCAAAAGAAGGCAGATGGGTTCACAGACCCTATTTTGACTGGAAAAGAGCAGAGAAAAGAAATGATCCATTTACAGATGAGGGCGTTATATTCTTATTTACGCAAAATCTGATTCGAATTCGAAAAAGTGAGCCACTATTAAATGGAAAAATTGAAGCACAAATCATAGATATTAATCATAGTCAGGTATATGTCTTTTATAAGGAAGAAAGAGAACAACGAATGCTTTGTCTCTATAATTTTAGCGATAATAATCAACATATAAGCAATAAGATTTTAAGGAACAAGGGATTTTCAGGTAATATGTCAGATTTATTAACAGGTAAAATTGTATCACTTGAGACAAGAGAAGTGCATCTTTATCCCTACGAATGTCTTTGGTTAAAAGAAGCAAAACCACACAATGCCTAGGAGGTTAAAGTATGAGAGAATTTGAAAAACCCACAATTTTTGTCAGTAGATGTATTGAACACAAGGCTTGTCGTTATGATGGAAGCATCATAGGAAGTGCTTTTATTAAAAAAATTAAGCCTCATATGAATATCATCACAGAATGTCCGGAAGTTGCTATAGGTCTAAGCATACCAAGACAGGCGATTCGAATTATTATGGAAGATGATGAAGAGAAGCTGGTCTACTCTATGACGGGTGAGGATGTTTCAGAGGACATGACAACTTTTTCAGCTTCCTTCTTGTCAGAACTAAAAAAGAAAAATATTCATGGTGCAATATTAAAAAGTAGGTCACCTTCTTGTGGTATAAAGGATGTTAAGATGTACAAAGGCATCGGACGTGTGAGCTCATTGACTAAAAAAACAAAAGGCTATTTCGGGAAAGCTTTTTTAGAGTTTTTCCCTGAGTTGGCTGTTGAAGATGAAGGGCGTATTAGTAATTATCAGATTAGAGAGCATTTTCTAACACGCATATATACCATGGCTGCCTTTGACCGAGTCAAGGCAAGTCAAAATATGAAGACCTTGGTGAAATTTCAAAGTGATAACAAATACTTGCTTATGGCATACCATCAAGCTAATCAGAAAGTGCTTGGAAAGATTGTGGCCAACCATGAGCATAAACCGGTAAAAGAAGTCATAGAAGCTTATGAAGAAGTGTTGTATAAATCATTTATGAACCCAATGCGACAAGGACGCAATATGAATATGTTATTGCATCTGTTTGGCTATTTTTCCAAGGAGTTAAATAAAGATGAGAAAGCATTTTTCCTTGATCGCATGGAAGATTATCAGAATCACAAAATACCATACTCGGTTCCATTGTCCATCATTCATTCATGGGCAATCCGTTTTAATAATCCATACCTTAAAGACCAAACAATTTTTGACGCCTACCCGAAAGTTCTGATAGATGTTAATGATTCAGGTAAAGGTGTGGATAAATAAGGCGAAAATCAATGTCAGGACATTGGATGCATACATTTGACTAATTGAATAGATAAATGAAAGTAACATTAAATTAATGTAAAAAAATCAGTAACTGATTACTTTTGTTCTTTTTGTAAGCTATGAATTCATTTTTTTATGTGTTATAATAGAATGTGTTAAATGGTTAACAATAGATAGATTGACAAAAAAGAGGAGTTAGTTAAATGAAAAAAATATTTGGTTTAATGTTAGTACTTGTAATGACAGCAACAATCTTTGCAGGTTGTGCAAAGGAAGAACCGGTTGTTGAAGAAACAACAGAAGTAACAGAAGAAACAACAGAAGAGACAACAGAAGAGACAACAGAAGAAGAAGTTGACGCAGTAAGCACAGCATCAATCGTTACAGAAGGTGATGCACTAGTAGCAGCACTTAGTGCAGATGGTTTCTGGCTTGCAGCAACTTTAAATGACATCGTATTAGAAGAAGATCTAGTAGTTGAAGGCGAGTTCACAAATAGAGACGAAATCGCTAGAAAAATAGGTCTATACACTCAAGATGCTGATCGCAACGTTCTTGAAAGATTCACATTAACAGCTCCAAGCATGATCGTTAGAAGTGAAAACTTCAGATTACAAGGCGGAACATTTGTTGGTGATGTTTATGTTGAAGCTAACGGATTCCATTTGGTAGATAATACTATCGAAGGTAACTTATACTTCGCAAGCCAAGAGTACATGGACTCAAGCGTTGAAGATGAGACAGGTGTAGTAACAGGTGTTGTAGAAGTTAAGTAGTTAAGAACTTTAAAGTATAAAAACATATAACAAAAACTGCCGTTTAGACCATTTTCGGCAGTTTTTGTTTTTTGTTGAAATCGTTAATTTCATGATAAACAGTAAGTGATCTACAGATTACTTACGATGGCATGTAATGATGAGTAAAGGCGTTAGTGGCTGAGTTGGATGGATAATCTGAGTCAGCTTCTTTTCTTGTTCTCAAGGAAAGTCATACTTTAGTATTTGGCCTAAAAGCGTGGCAGAATACATCAAAGACCTTTCCTATCGAACCGTTCAGAAATATGAGCAGAGCTCATAACGAAGCGAAGCTTCTTTTCTTGTTCTCAAGGAAAGTCATACTTTAGTATTTGGCCTAAAAGCGTGGCAGAATACGTCAAAGACCTTTCCTATCGAACCGTTCAGAAATATGAGCAGAGCTCATAACGTGATGGCAATTACCCCCAAAACGGTTTTGAGTTGTTATTTTTGATAGAATATGAAGGTATATAATCTATTTGATATAAAGGAGTAATAATATGAAGAAAAAAGTATTAGCAATTTTACTGTCATTAACAATGGTGCTTTCGTTGTTCCCAGCATCGGCGGTTGCAGCAGGCACAACATTTGAATTTTCAGATATGCCAAGCAATTGGTCAACGGCAGCAATTCAAAATGCTGTAAGTAATGGTTTGCTCAGTGGGTATGACGGCAAGATCATGCCAGAGGAAAATTTGACAAGAGCCCAAATGGCAGCCGTTGTAAACAGAGCCTTTGGGACAACAGAAAAGGTATCTCTAAGCAGCTACACGGATGTAGTAGCCAACGCATGGTATTACAATGACATGGCAAAGGCTGTGCAAATGAAAACTTTTGTTGGCAGTGGAGGCAAATTATATCCAGATAGCAATATTACCCGTGAGGAAGCTTTTGTGGTACTTGCCCGTGCATTCAAATTATCCGGTGCCCCTGCAAGTGCGCTTGAAAAGTTCTCGGACAAGGCTTTATTAAGCAGTTGGGCAAAAGACGCAACAACCTCTTTGATAGCGGCAGGGTACATTGCTGGTTCAAATGGTCGTTTAAATCCAAAGCAAAACTTAACAAGAGCAGAGTTTGCCCAGATCATGGATAATCTCTTGAAAAATTATATCAAAACAGCAGGGACTTACACCTCGGATTATACAGGCAATTTAATGATTAATGTGCCTGGGGTAACGCTTAAAGATATCAAAATCACTGGAGATCTCATTATTGGTGATGGCGTAGGAAATGGCGATGTTATTCTTGATGGCATCACAGTTACTGGCAAGACCATTATTCGTGGTGGTGGCGTTAATTCTATTAAAATTATTGGAAATTCCAACCTTCAAAATATTATTATTGCGCGGGTTGATGGACAAGTTAGAGTTTATTCTACAGATGGAACAGAGATTGGCGAGGTCATTGTCGATGGATCTGATCATGTTACCATTGAAGGAAATTTTGGAGCAGTAACAGTGACAGCGCCCGACATCACAGTCACTGCAACGAGTGCGAATATCGTAAATGCAACAATTGATGGTGACAGATCTGTTATCATCGTGAGTAACCAATCAACAATTGATACTGCGACTATTGAGGGCGATAATGCTAAAGTAATCGCTATGACAGGAGCAAAAATCGGTGACATTATTGCTAACGGCGACGGAGCAATAATTAGTGGAACTGGAACGATCAGCACAGTAAAAGCGTATGGAAATAATACTGCAGTTACAACGCCCGGAACTTCAGTAACAGCGGCTCCTGGATCAACAGGAAATACAGCAGGCGTTAAACCAGTTACTGATGGCGCTACCGAAGTTGTTCCAATCATAGTAGTAGGTGGAGGATCTAGTGGCTCATCCAATGGAAATTCTAGTGGAGATGCAGCAGCACTTGCCTTAACAAATGCAAAAACAGCAGCAGCAGTAGAGATTGGTAAAGTGGCAGTAGCTCAATTAGCTTATACCACGGCCGGTGGCATAAATACAGCTGCAGTTTATACAGACGTAACAGCAGCAAAGGATGCAGTAGATGCGGCAGTGACAGCAAATGTTACAGCTGACATCCTTTCAACAACGGCTGCTTTAACAACTAAACTGGGTGCATTAACCAATGCAACAACAGCTCTAGTTGATCCAACAGCATTCTTCACATATACGACTTCAGCAGGTGCAGTAACAATAACAGGATATACAGGTGCTGAAACAGTGATCACGATACCTTCAACACTGGGTGGAAATCCTGTAACAAATATTGGAGCTAATGCTTTCGAAAACAAAACATCATTTACCAGCGTGACCATTCCTGATAGCGTTACGAATATAGGAAATTATGCGTTCAAAGGTTGTAGCGGACTGTCCAGCATAACTATAGGAAACAGCGTGACGAATATATGGAATAATGCGTTTCAAAATTGCACAGGGCTAACTAGCGTAAGCATTCCAATTAGCGTTACTTATATAAGGGATTTTGCGTTTTCTGGTTGTACGGGGCTGACGAGTATAACCATCCCAAGTGGTGTGACGTCTATAGGGCAGTCTGCATTTTCTAGTTGCACGGGGCTGAGCAACATAAATTTAGGGAGCAACGTTACGATTATAATGGACAATGCGTTCTATAATTGCACAGGGCTGACCAGCATAACCATCCCAAGTAGTGTGACGTTTATAGGACAGTCTGCATTTTTCGAGTGCACAGGGCTGATTAGGGTGACTATAGCAAGAGCAGATACGAATATAAGTGATAGGCTCATGGCTACAAATAATAATTTGTTTAGGACTGCTTACACAGCAGGTGGCACAGGCACGTACACAGGAACCTGGAATGGCGATTGGACTAAATTAAGCAATGACGCATCGCTTTTAGGAGGAACACTAGGAGGCGTGGCGTTAAGTGGAACATTTACTGGTCAAGCATTCATTGGATCGTCTTCGGGATCATCTGTTACAGTGCCAGTTGGAAATCAGTCATTGGTGTTAAACAAAAGCAACGCAAATTCAACAATTAAATATGTTGTTCTTCAGGCTGGGAATCAGCCAACGAGTAGTGCAGCCTATACACAAACGTATGAAACAGGGAATACAACCATCGATATAACAAGCAGTAATGACAGAATATGGTTGATGGTAACAGCTGAAGATGGAACTACCATTCGATATCTCTGGATTATCGTAACTGCGGCACCACCAACACCAGTCACAGCAATCTCAGATATAAGCGGTGTAGCAAAAGTAGGTGTTGAATTAACAGCAGGAACATTGACGCCAGTAGATGCAACAGCAACCTATCAGTGGACCATTTGCGAAACAGCAGATGGCACATATACCAACATTGTAGGTGCAACAACAAACAAATATACACCAGTTGCAGGCGACGCAACTAAGTTCATCAAAGTAGTAGCAACAGGAACAGGAAGCTACACTGGAACAGCAACAAGTGCTGTTACAGCTACAGTAGCAGCAAGCGCAAGCCTAGATTTAACAAATACCACACTAGGAGGTGTATTGGTTATGGATGATCCGAATTCTATGGGTGAAACTGGCGCAGACGAATCGAATGCAATACGGTTAAAAGTAGGGCTTTCAGGATCCCCAGACTACTATGCAACGGCGGTGTTTGTACCAGTAACATATGATAATACAACCGTTACGGCATATGCTAGTGATGGAACCTCTGGTGGTACGTACAATGCCTTAGCAATAAACTACAATTTTTCTGGATTTGACCCTAACCGAGTATTGTGGGTCAAAGTAGTATCTGAAGATGCAAGTGCAATTTGTTATTATAGAATATTAGTACTGACAACCTAAAAAATGAAGAAACCTAACGTAAGCCTTAACAAGAAAACGTAGGTAGCAAGTCAAGGCCCCATAGGCAGAGTTGAAGAAAACTCACCTTTGGGGCTTTTTGTATAACAAGATTGCTTTTATCCTAAGGAAAAGTTATAATATATTGGTAAAATGAAGTGTAAATAATTGGTTAAGATGTCAAAACTATATAGTTGAACTTAATTTTAGCGCCTTAACCAATAATTGGATTACTATGAAGGAGAACAGTAGAATGAATGGTTTTATGATAAGAGAAAGTGCCTTAAGGGATGATCATTACTATATCGATTATAATGGCGAATATGAATTGTCAAAATTAAGTTCTTGCACCGGCATAACAGAAAGCGTGATAGAACATATATATTTAGAACATGATGGTGCTTTTGATTCAGATAAAGCGGTTTTTTACTTTAGTAAAAGAGGCAATGCTGCTGATGCGGTTGAGGAATTAAACAGTAGAGTCATTCGATCAAAAACATCTAGAACAGTAGAGCTTACGGAGGAGGAAATTGAATACATACGTAAAGCACTGATTAACGAAGACTCTAATATTATATTTACAAAAAATACAGTTCGTACTTCCATATTTAACAAATTAAATAAATAGTCATAA
>PGZS01000146.1 GCA_002841435.1 Firmicutes bacterium HGW-Firmicutes-3
TGAAGCACCTTCCCAATAGACTTCCTCAAATTGATGTTGAACATAAAACATCCAAACCCCAGTTGTAGATGCCATAGCAATGATTAGTATCTGATAGGTAAAGAACACCTGCCATCCAAATAACAACGAAAAGGTGACGGCATACACGAGAAGTATACTATTAACGAGGGTATAATTTCTTCGTTCTTTTTTCGTAGCTGTTTTCTTAGGGAACCTTTGCAATACCGTAAAAAGAAATACAGGTGCTATGGTGAAAAGGAATGCCGGATTCCTAAAAATCCTGTAAATCATTTGATCAAACTTAGAAGACGCCTCATATTCTTTAGAGGTCATGGTCCATATATCGCCAACACCTCTTTCATCTAAGTTACCCACCGTTCCATGATGAATATTGTGTTCCTTCTTCCAAGGTTCATAGGGTGTAAAAACCAATACACCAAAGAAATTACCGAGTAACTGATTACCTTTGCTACTGCTTACATAGGATTGGTGTGTACAATCATGAAAAAATATAAAGGTCCTAACCATAAGCGCTGCTGCTACGATACTCATAGGCAACAGTATCATAAATCTTGTACCCTGACTGCCCAAATAGAATATGCTAACCAGAAGCAGCATGTATGGTATGACTGTATTGAATATCTGTAACATCACTTTTTTATGGTCTGCTTTCGCATAGTCTTTTAGATAATTGTTCCATTCTTTTCTTGACATAATAATCTCCTTTATGGTCATTCATAGAATATTAGATGTAGTATTGATTACTACTTAATATTGTATTGCAAACGATTATCATTGTCAAGATGTTTTTAAGATAATTACTGCCCTTAACCTCAAAAAATCTCCCATGATGAACCATCAACGGGAGATTTTATAAGTTTTTCACAAACCTTATTCTTTTTACACAATATGAGATTTATTTATTATACCACTTTCGTTGTCCAGTCTTCAACATTCCAAACGTCTGTTACCCAATCCTGATAAAACTCAGGCTCATGACTGACCAATACGATCGTCCCTTTAAAATCTATTAAGGCTTGCTTGAGAGATGCCTTCGCATCCACATCCAAATGGTTGGTCGGCTCATCAAGTACCAACCAATTCAACTCTTCTAACATAAGCTTACATAGTCTAACCTTAGCGTTTTCACCACCGCTTAGTACCATCATCTTGCTGGTTATATGCTCCGTGGTCAAGCCGCATCTGGCTAAGGCAGCTCTTACTTCTGCATTGGTCATGGAGGGATAACTTGACCATATTTCTTCAAGAGCGGTGTTATCCGTATCTCTAATAGCTTCTTGTTCAAAATAGCCGGGTGACAAATAATCACCAAGTATCACTTTGCCCCCAACCGGTTTAAGCTTGCCAAGTAAGGTTTTAAGCAAAGTGGATTTACCTAGTCCGTTGACACCTTTTATGGCAATCTTCTGTCCTCGTTCCAGCTGTATATTAAGAGGAGAAGTTAGGGGCTCATCATAGCCGATCACAAGGTCCAAAGCCTCAAAGACATATTTACTTGAAGCTCTTGTATCCCTAAAACCAAAATTAGGCTTAACTTTTTCTTTGACCAGTTCAATAACATCCATTTTGTCCAACTTCTTTTGACGGGACTTTGCCATATTAGACGTGGCCACTCTTGCCTTATTTCTTGCAACAAAATCTTCCAACTTTTTAATCTCTTTTTGTTGCTTATCATAAGCTTGTTCAACTTGTCGTTTCTTCAAATCATACATACGTATAAAATTCTCATAATCTCCAACGTACCTTGTTAGATCGGCACCTTCAACATGATAAATAACGTTGGTGACTCCATTCATAAACGGAACATCATGGGATACCAAAATAAATGCATTCTCATAGTTGATGAGGTAGTTCTTAAGCCATTCAATATGCTCCACATCCAGATAGTTGGTGGGCTCATCCAGTATGAGAATCATCGGTGCTTCTAGCAATAATTTCGTCAATAATACTTTTGTCCGTTGACCACCGCTTAATTCATCCACCAGCTTATCAAGACCGATATTACCAAGGCCTAAGCCATTGGCTATGGATTCTATCTTGGAGTCAATAATGTAGAAACCATGATGCTCCAAATCATGTTGAATCTCCGAAACATCTTCCATCATCTCAGTCAGTTCATCTTCAGATGCATCACCCATCTTTTCATAGATGGCCAACATTTCTTCTTCCATTTCATACATGTGTTTGAAGGCCAAGCGTAAGACATCTCTAATGGTTTGGCCTTTTTCAAGTACGGTATGCTGATCCAAATAGCCGGTTGTAATCCGTTTGCACCATTCTATCTTACCTTCATCCGGCATGAGTTTTCCGGTAATGATATTAAGGAAAGTTGACTTTCCTTCTCCGTTGGCACCTACAAGACCTACATGCTCACCTTTTAGGAGTCTAAAAGATGCGTCTTCTAATATTTTCCTGCCACCAAAATCATGGCTGACATTTTCAACTGTTAATATGCTCATTACTTACTCCTATTTCTATTTATACCGTAGTATCCACTTCTGGATGTTTGCGTTTATGCCATAATATTTTTGTGATTGCCGCTAAAAAATAACCACTGATTGCCACCAATATAATCGTCGCTCCGGATGGAATATTGACATAGTATGAAAGGCTTAACCCCACTAGACTAAAGATAATCCCGAATAAAACAGATAAGCCCATCATCCATTTGAGTTGATAGGTAAACAGCTTGGCTATGGTTGGGGGTATGGTTAGTAAGGCCAAAGACAATATGACACCCACTACCTTAATTAATATGACAATACTTAGAGCAATCAGTACGTATAGTACCGTCTCCAGTAAAATCACCTTAACGCCCATTATTTTAGCATATTCTTCATCAAAAAGATAGAGCTTCCAATAATTAAACAAAGGGAAAATAATGAATAGTATAATAAGCGTTAGTATGACCATAAGCCGAATGTACGTTTTATTAACGGCCAAAATATCTCCAAAAAGATAGGAGGTCATATCAGGGGGATAACCAGGAGTTAAGGCTACAAAGAAGATACCAAGTGCCATACCCGCCGACCAAAACATACTGACGATGGTGTCTGCATTATTTTTTGTTTTTCTTTGTATGGTACCAACACTGACTGAAGTAATGGTTGCAAAAACCAAACCACCAATGATTGGTTCAATAGCAAGAAAATAACCTAACCCAATACCACCGAAAGAAGCATGAGCGATACCACCGCTCATGCTAACCAAACGCTTTTCAACAATAATTGTACCCATGATACCACAGATTAAACTGGTTAGGATTGCCGCCATTAATGCGTTTTGCATATAATTATATTTGAACATGGCTTCAATCATAATTTCGCCTCTTTTCCACTCAGCAATTCTTTTTGTATCTTCTCACCTTCAATAAACCAATCGATTGGGCATGTATCCATGGCTTTTGAAGTTTCACCACTTAAGACCTGATCATGAAGGTGAACGGTTTTATTAATATAGATGACTCTATCCAGATATGGCCACATGAGGGCAGTATCATGAGTAATCATAATCACAGTCATCTTTTTGTTCAGTTCTTTCAACATTTTATATATACCTTCTTTGGTCTTTTCATCCACACTGGCTGTCGGTTCGTCTAAGATTAGAATGTTTGGGTGATTCATGAGTGCTCTAGCTATAAGCACCCTCTGCATTTGTCCTCCTGAAAGCTGACCAATCTGTCTCTTACTTAAATGTTCAATCTTAAGGCGCTTCATGACCATCATGGCATGGTTTTTATCATGTTCATTGAACCGATGTCCAATCTTAATCTCTCTTGGTAGATGACCCATCAAGATGACTTCCATGACTGTAATCGGAAATTGCCGGTCAAAAGTGGTCAACTGTGGAACATAACCAATCACATCCTCATGATCTACAGTTATTGTCCCAAAAGAGGGTTCAATTAGACCTAGTATAGCTTTGACTAAAGTAGTCTTCCCACCGCCGTTTGGTCCAATAATGCCTAAAAATTCATTTTCTTTAATTTCAAAAGTAACATCTTTTAAAGCTGTCACTTGATCATATTTGACTTCCAAATTATGAATGCGTATGTCTGACATACTGTCACCTCTATTTTAATACTGCTTTAAAAACATCAACCAGACTTGTTAAACTGCCTAAATAATCTGTTGATAACGGCTCAAAAACCATGGTGCTTCCACCGATTTCATCCGCTAATGTCTTAGCCTGTTGATTATCAAATTCCTGTTGGTAGAATACGACTTTAATATCATTTTCCTTAGCAAATTCAATAATTTCACCTAAACGTCTCGCTGTGGTTGCTTTCCCGTCTTCTTCAATGGCAACCATTTCAAGATTATAATCATTCGCAAAATACCCTAGAGACGGGTGCATGATGATAAATTTCCTATTGGATACTGTTGACATAAACTCTTGAATCTGGACATCCAAAGCTGTTAATTCTTGGATGTAGGCTTTCGCATTCTCATCATAAATATGAGCGTTATCTGAATCCAGTTTTATAAGTTCATCTCTAATCGCTTCTATCATAACTACAACTCTTTTAGGTGACATCCATATATGGGGATCTCTACCTTCATGACTATGTTCATGATCATCTTCATCTTCGTGCTCATGTTCATCTTCATGCTCGTGTTCATGTTCATCTTCATGCTCGTGTTCATCTTCGTGTTCATGTTCATCTTCGTGTTCATCATGTATATGATTGTCTTCATAATCTTCAAAATACATAGCCGGGTACATTTTGTCCACCACTTCGTTTAGGTGTATAATTAACAAATTCTCATTTAACGATGCCATATTAGGCAGAATATTGGCCACTTCCGAACCCATACCAATACTGAAATATATCTGTGACTCAGCGAGCTCATTCATTTCTTTTGGTGTTGGCTGATAGTTGCTCTCACTGGCACCTGATGGTAAGATGACATTAACGGATACACGTTCTCCGCCGACTTGCTTGACAAAGTCACCTATTGGTCCTATTGGGACAGATACCTTTATTGGATCTAAAGTTACCTGAACTTCCTCTGTTGATGTTTCTATTTCTATTTCCACTTCTGATTCTGTTTCTTTGGGTCCACAGCTGACAAGTAATAGTGTTAACACACTTAAAACTAAAAGTAATTTTATGAATTTCATTTCAATATCCTCCTTGTTGCAAATCATTTGCATTTGTGTTTGTATTAATAATACCATAGGATAATGAAATGTCAATCCATAATAATCATCTTCTTTTCTATTCTCTTATAGCCTTCTCTTATAATCTTCATAACCAAAATCTTTGAGGACTCTGATACCTTCATCATTAACCAATGCAATCGATGGTAAGTTCACACCATTGAATGTATTGTTTTTTACCATGGTGTAATGGGCCATATCCGTAAATACCAATCGATCGCCGATTTTTAAAGGCTCTTCAAAAGCATAATCACCTATAATATCACCGGCCAAGCAAGTTAACCCGCCTAGGCGATAGGTATACGGCAATTCGCCCGGCTTTTTGGAACCAATAATCTCTGGACGATAGGGCATTTCGATGACATCCGGCATATGACAAGCGGCTGAAGCATCAATTATGGCTAAGTCCATCTGATTATTAATAAGATCCATCACTTCTGTAACTAAAAACCCGGTATTTAGAGCTATTGCCTCTCCAGGCTCAAGATAGACTTGAACATCGTAGGTTGATTTGATTCTGTTAACAATTCCAATCAGACGGTCCACATCATAATCCGCTCTGGTAATATGATGTCCGCCACCAAAATTGATCCATTTCATTTGATGAAAATACGGACCGAACTTGGCTTCAACCACTTCCATGGTACGCTCTAAGGTATCTGAGTTCTGTTCACACATAGTATGAAAATGTAAACCGTCGATACCTTCTAGTTGA
>PGZS01000147.1 GCA_002841435.1 Firmicutes bacterium HGW-Firmicutes-3
GATAATGTCGCAACGGTTCTTATGATTGCGCCGATTGCCATTACGATATCAAAGAAACTCAATATTTCTCCGGTTTCTCCGATTATTGCCTTATCGGTTGCGAGTAACTTAGAAGGTGCCGCAACACTCGTTGGCGATACAACATCAATATTACTGGGCGGCTATGCGAACATGGATTTCTTAGACTTCTTCGTCTATCAAGGAAAACCGGGCTTATTCTTCATCGTTCAAATTGGATTAATTGTGGCGACGATTGTTTTATACTTCATCTTTAGAAAACATAAAGAACCGGTTTCAATTGACGAACATACCGTCGTAACAAACTATTTTCCAACCGTGTTAATGTTAGGGGTAATTGTCTTATTAATTTTAGCGTCGTTTATTCCTGATAAACCTGCCGTCACAAACGGTTTGATTTGTATGACGCTCATGCTGATAGGCATCGTTCATAAGACGTTCACAACGAAGAAAAAAGGCGCGTTAAAAGCGACAATTAAAGAAATTGATTTCTTTACCTTAGGGTTACTCGCTGGATTATTTATGGTCATTGCGTCGATTTCAAACGCTGGCGTTATTGACGCCATCGGTGAATTAATCGGTGGAATTTCTGGGGGTAATATCTTTGTGATTTATACGGTGGTCGTATTTATGTCGGTCATTTTGTCTGCTTTCGTTGATAATATTCCATATGTTGCGACGATGTTACCAGTGATGGGAGTTATTGCCTTAAGAATTGGGCTAGATGATCCAACCGTGTTATATTTTGGATTATTAATTGGCGCGACTTTAGGTGGTAATATGACGCCAATTGGTGCTTCTGCGAACATTACTTCTATTGGGATATTACGAAAAGAGGGTTATGAAGTTAAAACCTGGGACTTCATGAAAATCGGTATTCCTTATACGATGGCTGCGGTCATCACGGGGTACTTGTTAGTTTGGATTATCTTTAGTTAATTGTAAAATTTTAAAAGGCACTTCACTAAAAATGAGGTGCCTTTTTTGTTTGAGATTGTAAGTGTTACTTCAATCGATTGTTTTCAAGCAAGAACGTCTTACAGTGTATTGCGACTTCTGAATAACGTTCACGCCAGCGGTTAACATCTGTGACGTAGTCTTCTTTAAAGATTGCTTTGGATAAATCGCTGACGATAAAGTACTCGGCTTGAGAATGAGCGTAATTTGAATCATCTTTGGCTGTATTTAAAAACTGTTCAAACAGATCAGAGGTTGTATAGTAGCAAAGTTCGCATAATTTGGCACGGTATTCTAAGGTCGTTTGGGATAATTTTCTACCGTACCGATGAAAATCAAATAAATGTTGCGCCTCATGTTTTAAAAATGAGATTTGAAAACTGGGTAAATCTAACTTGCCATCATAACTATCCCATTTACAAAATAAGCCTTTTCTTTTTGTCCAACCGCCAGTGCCTGTAATATTAAAAGACAGAAAACTGAGCCAACTATTGGAGATAAACTCCTTCATAAAATAGACAGGAACATGAATGGTTTTTGCAGGGATTTGTACATGATAGATATTTTTTTCTGTGGTTTTCCAAATGTAAGGTCCATAATACGCCGAAGTTGTTCCCCCTAAGAATTGGAAACCTTCGTTTTTTACCATCCGTTTAATCAGCTTTTCCAGCGTATCAAAACGCTTGATAAACGGAAGGTTTAACATTTTTTGAAAGTAATGTAATAAATACAATTCTCCTTCTTTTGGCGTATGACCTTGACCGAAAACATAGACATAATAAAGATAATATCCTTTTAGTATTTCCTTTAAAGTTTCATTATCGGTTGGATACTTAAATAGTGGTGGATCTTGATGGTATGTTGATAAATACCGATTGTATAAATCTAATTGTTCAGGGATATCTTTTAAATAGTCTAATAACCCAGGGATATCGCCGCTGGCACAATATCGTTTTAATTGTTTTTCATCGTATTCCACAAAGATGTCCTCCATTTAGTTAACCAATGATATTATAGCTTTACGTTCCAAATTCCGATTATTGATCATGAATTCAGTTATTGTTCTATACCCCATAGAATAGTTTGTCCATTCATATACCATCTTTCATTCCATCCTGAGGGTTTTGCTTCAGCCTCACAGTAAATAGTAACCCCGGTTTGTCCATAAAAAGCTTCAAAACCGATGGTATGAACCGTATCGGGAATATAAACCTTTAATATAGCATTGTAGATAAATGCTTCTTGTTCAATCGTTGTCACGCCACTTGAAATATAGAGATATCTAATCGTATAACAAGCTTCGAAAGCATTTGCTTTAATAATTCTTACATGGCTAGGGACAGTAAATGAAGAATTCGTTTTTGAAGATGGATAATAAATGAGTGTTTGAAGGTTATTTGAATATAAAACGCCGTCAATAGAAGTGTAATAAGGATTTTGGGGGGATACAAGAATGGATGTCATATTGGTGCAATAATTGAATGCTTTAAAACCGATGAAGGTAACGCTACTAGGAATAAAGATTGTTTCAATTTTGGGACACATATAAAAAGCATTATCTTCTATTGTTTTTAAGCCTTCATTCAAATGAATTTCTTCTAAATTTTCACAATTACTAAAAGCATTATGACCGATAACTTCGACTGAACTTTCGATGGTTACATCGACAAGTGAAATAGTTCTATGAAATGCAAAATCGTCAATCGTCGTGACATCATTTCCGATGGTAATAGATGTTAATGTATCATTACCTGTAAAAGCCCATTGTCCAATAGTAATAACGCCAGGTATTATTTCATAGGATAACGCTAGATTTGAAGGTAAATAGTATATCAAAATCGTATGATCTAGATTATAGATGACACCTTCTGATAACGAGAAGGGTGAACCTTCATCAAAATATAATGAAATTAATTTATAACACTCTTTAAATGCATCTTTATCTATGGCAATGACCGATTTAGGAATTGTTAATTCTTCCAGGTTTATACATCCTAAAAACGTGTTGGTCTCAATCCTTGTGATCCCTTCAGGCAAAGTCAAATGGGTTAAACTCGTACAATTATGAAAAGCATAAGAACCAATTCTAGTAATTGACTTGGGTAATTCAATGGTTGTTAACAACGTAAAGCCCGCAAAAGCTTTGTCACTAATGTATTCAATCCCCTCAGGCAATATGATTTCAGTTGTTATATTCGTAGGAGACTCGTGGTTAACATAATTTCCAACGCTAATAACCGGTTTGTTATTGTAGGTACTGGGGACAGTAATCACAGATTGACCGACCAGATTATCAAGGTATACCGTATAAGCCGATGACCCAAAGTCTTCGTATATAAAACCTTGATCATCGGTAATGGTCGTCAATGCCTTCATACATGAATTTGTCATAAAGAATAATAATATAATTGAAAGAATTACTATAAATCGAGTGTTTTTACTCATAATATCACCTGAATACTAAATAATATCATCACTAATAGAAACCAATCTGTACTATATGAAATGAACGTATTATCTATTATAGTTTATTATCTACCTCAAAACAACTAATCATTCGAAATTATAATGTTGAATCATTAAAACAAAAAGACACTTCCATATGAGGGAGTGTCTTTTAGCGTGGTTAAACTATTAGAGAACGCCTAAAGCGTTTAAAGCCATTAAGACAAAGTAAACAACGAATAAACCGGAAGAGACCCAAAGAATTGGATGAACTTCTTTTGCTTTTTTCGTAACGAGTTTGACTAATACATAGAAAATGAAACCAAATGCGATACCAATCGAGATGTTATAGGCTAAAGCCATTAAGACAGCTGCGAAGAAAGCAGGAACAGCTTCTTCAAAATCAGTCCAATTAACGTCTTTAAACGCACCGGCCATCATAATACCAACGATAATGAGTGCTGGAGCCGTTGCTTGTGCTGGAACGATACCAACGACAGGCGCAATAAAGATACAAAGTAAGAAGAAAATCGCTGTGAATACAGAGGTTAAACCTGTTCTTCCGCCTGCTTCAATACCGGCTGCTGATTCAATATATGTCGTTGTATTTGAAGTTCCAAATACGGCACCAATAGATGTAGCGATGGAGTCAGCGAATAATGCTTTTTCCATTTTTGTTTTAAAGCCTTTTCCTTCTTCAATTGAAGTTAAATCTGCTTCAGAGAAAATGCCAGAAGCTCTACCCGTACCAACGAATGTACCAATCGTATCAAACGTATCGGTTAAGCTGAAAGCAAAAATTGCGAGGAATGCCATTGGTAATTTGGATGGATCAGCGAACATTGTGCCAATACCTTTAAACGCTGCGCCAAATGTCGTTCCAAGTTCTCCCCATGGACCTGCGATATCAAATCCACCGATTGCGAAGCTTGTAACACCCATAGGCCAACCGATTAACGTCGTTGCGACGATACCGATTAAAATCGCGCCTTTAACTTTTAATAATAATAAGACGATTGTAACAATAACACCAATTAACGCTAAGACTGGACCCCATGTACTAAAAGTAGTTAACGATGGGATAATCGATGAATCGATGATTGCTGTTCCACCAGGAATATCAAACCATGTGCCTGGGTCTGCTGCGAAGCTAAAGAAACCTGCGTTCTTGAAACCGATGTAAGCGATGAAAATACCAATACCACCGCCAATAGCGTGTTGTAATGAAACGGGGATGGCTTTTACAATCGATTTACGGATTTTCGTGACAGTGATTAATACGTTAATAAGACCGCAAATGAAGACAAGTCCTAACGCTTCACTCCAGTGAAAACCTAGTGCGCCGCAAACGGTGTAGGTAAAGAACGCATTGAGTCCCATGCCAGGTGCTAAAGCATAAGGAACGTTAGCGAACAATCCCATGATCAACGTCCCGATAACGGTAGCGATGATGGTTGCTAAGAAGACGGCTCCGAAAGGCATTCCCGTTTGAGAAAGCATCGACGGATTGACGAAGATGATGTAAACCATCGCAAAGAAGGTTGTTGCTCCAGCGATTAGTTCTTTGGTGATTGTGGTACCATGTTCACGCAATTTGAAGAAGTTTTGAAGCTTTTCCATGTGTTAGAGATCCTCCTATGATTTTTTTGTCTTGTTTGAAACAAATAAAAAAAGCCAGTATAAATTACTATACTCGCCAACAAAATAAACTGGATGCTTTAGGCATTCAGAAAAAAATCATGTAACCAATAGGCAGTCGATTAGGTCGACTGGTAGAAACTACGGAACCAAATTATCCATATTATATTGGCGATCTAGCTATTCAATTTGAATTAACAAAACAAAGACAGTTTACCATGAATATAAAGCTTTGACAATACCATGAAAACCTTTTCATTAAATAAATCAAATTAATAAACATTCATTTCTTTTTGAAGCGTTTTTATTTGGTAAATTTATCGATCAAACCTTGTTTTTGTTTCGTATAAGGATGATATCTAAATGATAAATCAATCCAATTTGCCCGTTTCAAAACCGATTTATGATGCGAGAACGTATTAAAGGAATGTATGCCATGATAACTGCCCATTCCTGATGCGCCAACCCCGCCAAAACCCATTTCTGAAGAAGCAACATGCATCAAGGTATCATTGAATGTGCCGCCGCCAAAACTAATCTCATGGATTAATCGTTTTTGCATGACTTTATCGGTCGAGAATAAATAAAATGCAAGGGGACGATCTTTTGATTTAATGTAGGTAATCACTTCTTCGATGTTGTCATAAGCGATGATCGGTAAAATCGGTCCAAAGATTTCCTCTTGCATGACCGGTGAATCTAACTTTACATCGACTAACAACGTTGGTTCAATCGATGTTTCATTAGATTTT
>PGZS01000148.1 GCA_002841435.1 Firmicutes bacterium HGW-Firmicutes-3
AAATTCATCCACATTACCTTCAGCGCTGTTGATCACAGCCACTTTACGCCATTCGGAAGGAATAATCTTGTACTCTCTTTCAATATGGTTGCCAAACCCTACTATTGTAGGGAAAAGCTTGGCGTTCATAGATTGTTTGGTCATCCTTTGATAGTAATCATTCATCTCGCCTCGAGTAGCAGGACGTTTCATTTGGTCATCCATAACAATTGAAAAAGGTATATTTTCTATGCTATTAGCATCACCGGCTCCATAGTCATAAGTATACTTAATGGAGTTAAGCTGATTGTTTTCTATAAATAAGGTGGTAGCCGTAGTGGCATAACGTCTGGGCTGATCATTAAGAATCCATTCAATGGCTATATGCGCCGGTGCCGATTCAAGGGAAAGCGTATCTTTGATTTTTCTTTCTGCCATATCGGTATGTGGAATGATCGCCTGAAGTGCCGCTTGAATAAATACGGTTTTTCCGCCACCGTTTTCAAGAAGCATGACACCGTTATGCCCATCAAACTCAAATAGTTCATCATTATACCGTTTGCTTCCGTTTTCATATATCACATTGGTGAACCTAATCTTGGCTATTGCCGGCATCGGTTGTCTCCCCCTGTTCTAATTGATAAATAAATTCCAAAATTCCCTTATTATACTCATATTCCATAAAGTATTTTCGTATGATTGTATGAGCTTTGTCCGTAAGACATAACTCGTCTTGTCCTATTTCTATAGCGATTTCTTCCTTAATCATGAATTGCTTAACAATCAAAATAAAGCTCATTCTACTAACGGTTCTTGCTGTATGACGGCGTACACCTTCTTTTATATTGTCCATGGCTTCCCAATTCGTAAGGATATCCAACCAATTATAGGCATATTCTTCTTCCATATCCTTCAATATTTCTTCATCTATATTTTTCAGTGCCATCAACCGCTCATTCAAGCTTGATAGCCACTCCACTGTCGTCAAAAAATCCCTTGTTGGCCTCGTTGTCTGGTAGCTATCGTAAAACTCACCAATAAATATGATGATGGCCACATACATAAGATAGATATCAACATTCAAACTTCTACTGGGAAAATACTGTTTTTTTATTTCATCATTGGTCATATGAAAAATAGAATTTTTAGTTAACGGTACCAGATAAATATAAGGATCTGCTGAAACGATTGTGCAATCCACTTCACTTGCAAAGGCCATGAGGGTGCCTCTGACTTCATCATCTGTTTGATACAATTTGGCATTTTCTTTAAGTATTTTTCCCTCAGCATTTAATACCGCATAGATTTTGAAAGTTTCCATTAACAGTTGGTCATTCATGATCCTCATTACCTCCCAAATTCAATATCATATCTTTTACAGTATAGTAGGTCTGCACATTAATATCTTTAGCCAATTCCACTACTTCTACAAAATCGTAGGGAGAAAAACATGCTTCAAATGCCGGGTGAAACAAGTCTTCCTCATTTTCCAAGACAGATTTAACATTTATTGGCGATCGTTGATGTAAAACAATCCAGAGATCAAAAAATTCCCTTGTATTGAAATAGGCATGCTCTCCTTTTTGTAGCGTTTCTTCAAGGGTCATTTGGGTTCTATTACCATAATCTTTCATCATCTGGGACAAAAGGAACTTATATACTTGCTGTAAGATTAACAAATCAGCCGGCTTATAATCATCTTGAACTTCTATAAATCCATGACTTACCGGCATCTCTTTATGTTCTACAACTTGTGGTTCAAATACCGTAAGTAAAGACCACGTTCTGAATTTTTTTGTTGTCAAAAAAGGCGCAGCCAATACCTTTCCTGTCTCAAATGGTAAGGGTGCTGTCATCATTTTTCTAGTAATCTCTTGATCAAAGTTAAAAGAGGTTACACCTGCATAATATAAAGACTCACCTGCTGCCTCTATGGCTGTTGTTTTAAGCTCTATGCTCTCATTTAACAATGAAGCATGTAGATAATGAACATGTTCAAGTTCATTGTCTATTCGAACAATATAATCTAAAGCTTTTATTTCTTTATCTGAAGTCATGATATGACTTGCATTCAATCGATTTTTCGTAGCTTTTATGAAAGTACGAAGCTCGTTAAACTCATCATGTTCCCTGGTCAGCCTTCGGTTGATATCTTCAATGATTTCTTTATAACGTTCGTAAGTATCATCCGATATAATATTCCTTTGAACATCATGTTTGATTTTTGACATTCTTTCTTTAATCGTATGGACACTGATGCGCATTTCATCCACTTGTCTAAGGGCGCCAGAAAACTCTCCTTTTTCCAATTGTTTCCTTAGAACCAATTGACCAATGGAGATTTGGAATTCACTAAAATACTCTTTCGTAGCAAAAATGAGTTCAAGGCCTTCTTCGGCTAGGGCATAGTATTGTATATTGTTGTTTGCATCCCAATGTTCCGCTTTTAAAATTGCGTACTCAACTTGATCCAGTTCACCGGTTTCATAATTATAGAAAGATCTTGTTAGTCTTTTCCCACTTGGTGGACGCATGGTTTCCACCAGTTGCTTTGACAGACGTAAATACCCTTCGTCCTCCAAGGCTGTTTCCTTACCCATCATTTTTTTTAAGAATTCAGCCAGTTCTCTTATGCCCGTCTTTTGATTACGCATCAGCATATTTTCAAAAAAGAAAAGTAGTCCAAGAAGACCAATCCCAAAAAAATCGATTGGTCTACTTTGATCATCTTTTTGTAATTTATTTTCCAACTGATGAAAGACATCAAAAAGTGCAATACGAGCGACTCTATCTCTATAGCCACTTAACATATTCATATATTCATGCATCGTCAATCACTTATAAGCCTTTGTAGTTCATCTTTTGTAAGGGCTTCCTGGGGTATATATGCCTCCGACAAATGACAGCTCATCTCCTCAATATGATTTTGTTCAAAATAGGCATAAAAAGCTTCTCTTTGTTGCTCATGTCCTTTTTGACTTTCTTTGCCTCTAACCCACTTTTTAGTTAATAAAGCTGTATAAAGTTCCAAAGCAGGCTTTGCTTCAAGTTTCAGATTAAGAGAATACCAAATTCTTATACCTTCTCGATCAAGGTCACCAAAATAATAAAATTCTTCCTCACCTTTCAACCTCAGTTGTTCCTTAAATCGTCTAATAGATGAAGGTATCATATTACCTGCTCCATACAGAATCGCTGTGTATGGAGATTTATCTATGACCTCTTGCAAATGTAGATAGGCTGATTTATTTTCGACAATTAGATGTTTATGCTTAGCATGCGTAACTTTGTTCAGATCAAGACTAAAAGCCACAGGATCTATTTTGGGATGTACCTTGAAATGGCCCAGAAGACCCAATCGGTTCAATACTTTATAACCTTCATAAGTTTTATCTTCAAACCATTTTTTATTATCCGTCAATAAAAAAGCCAACTCCGGTTCATAGAGCAACGCATCTGTTTTTTCATGTGCGCTTAGATAAGCATTGATTTTATGGATATAAGGTTCATCTCGCTTAAATGTTTTCCAATCCAATCCGTAATAAGCGTCTAACCGAATTCTTGGATCCAATTTTAAATAGAGTCCATTAATGATTTCTATAAGCTTGTAATTAAGCTTTGATTTGTTGATACGATACCTGTTAAAAAAGCCATCTGATTTACCAGAAGGTTTTGATGCCAATACAGGTGATAAAAAACCTATTTTTATTAGTTCATCCATTTTAGCTCTAAATTGATCCACATCCATATAGGAAGAGGCAATATGTTCCAACGTCACTAAATCAACCATTGTCTTCGATGATTCCAGTAACATTTCTTCTAGTTTTTCATACATTAGAAAACCACCTCTGCAAAATCACTCAATATCAATTATAACTTATCCTAAAAGTATAGTAAATACCAATCGGGGTCGGAGATAGTCATACTCTCTGTAGAAGGGTTTTATGGTATCTGTTTTAACAAATGTATATCATACTTTAAGGCACAAAAAAGAAAGTACTTATTTTTCCCGTCTTCCCCTTCGGATGACCTTGCAAAAAATAAGCACTTACTTATTTGTTTAACTCTAGTAATATAAAATAGTTAGAATGAAAACACTTAGTATAGCAAAATAGTCACTGCCAACACCGACCATGAAGTTCCTGTACCCCTATATAAATCTATCCATCTCAATATCCTTAAACGTCTCAACCAATTCCTTATAAGTATTCATCACGATAGGGCCTTTCCATGCTATCGGCTCATCAACCGGATAAGCTTCGGCAAAAATAAACTTCAAAGACTCTGACGATGTAGATCGAATATCCAACAAACCACTTTCAAGATTATAAGCCATTAAAGGGTTCATATAATCTTGTTCATTAATCACGCCGTAACCTTGATAGATAAAAATAAAACCGTTTTTCATTGGGTTTCGCATGATCTGAATATGATTGTCTTGCCATAATTCCACATCCATTAGCAAAATATCAAGATCATTTTTTTCAACCGGTCCTGTTTCACCTTCAAAGGATCCAGAAATCAGCTTAACGTGACTACCGGGCTTTTTCAAATACTTTAATTGATCCGCTTTAAAAGCTTGATAAACCGGATTTTGTCCTTTTCTAACAGCCGGTATATTAATCCAAAGCTTAAAGCCTTCAATAACAGGCTCCGCCGTCTTAGGAATCATCTGGTGATAAACCCCTTTACCTGCTGTAATCCATTCTACATCAAAGGGATTAAGCTCACCTTCATGGCCAAGACTATCCTTATGCGTAGCACTTCCTTTTGTTAGGTAAGTAACCGTTTCAATACCTTTATGAGGATGCCATGGATAACCTTTTTTCACTTCTTCTGAATTACCTTCAACATAGTCTAATAGTAAAAATGGGTCAAACTCAGCGGCTTCTTCATGGCCAAAAATCCGATTTAGATAGAACCCCATTTCATCTTTTGTTCTTTTTGCTAAAAAGGAACTTTTGATTTTCGACATGGTCTCACCCTTTCGAATTGACTGGCTTTTGATGGTTAAGGGTCACAACAAAGTTTCTCAAATTCATATATAAACTAGATTACGTTGATATATTCGTAACTAAATTATAGACTTGTGTCTATTAACTGTCAAGATGACCATCTGCCAGTTTTATTTTTTTGTAATATACTGATCAGCTGCCAAAAGCTCTGCAATCAAGACCGCACCACCTGCTGCGCCTCGTACGGTATTATGAGACAACGCAACAAATTTATAATCATATATATGATCTTCACGCAAACGACCCACACAGATGCCCATACCATTTTCATAATCTCGATCCAAGCGTGTTTGAGGGCGATTGTCATCAATCATATATTTAATAAATTGCTTTGGTGCACTAGGCAACTTTAAAGCTTGCGGTCTTCCTTCATAACTATTTAACTTTTCTATCATCTCATCTATGGTAGGCTTTTTATCAAACCTTACGGATACCGCTGCCATATGTCCGTCTAAAGCCGCTACGCGTATACACTGAGCTGATATAACCGGCAAAGTAGCCTTCACTATTATACCATCCTTTACCTGTCCCCATATTTTAAGAGGCTCCTGTTCACTTTTTTCTTCCTCACCACCAATATATGGGATTACATTATCAACCATTTCAGGCCATGATTCAAACGTCTTTCCTGCTCCTGATATAGCTTGATATGTACAGATGACTGCTTCTTTTGGACCATACTCCTTAAGTGCCTGAAAAACAGGTACATAGCTTTGTATTGAGCAGTTGGGTTTAACTGCAATGAAACCTCTAGATACACCTAGTCTCTTTCTTTGTGCTGCG
>PGZS01000003.1 GCA_002841435.1 Firmicutes bacterium HGW-Firmicutes-3
ACATTCGCAAGTAACTCGGAACAAACGATGAAGAAAGCCAAGCGAATCAGAATACATATCAGAGCCCCGGAATGCTTGCATTCAAGGGGCTTTTGTTATACTATGGGAATTTTCATAATAGAGCAAATGACATTGAACCATTGTCATTTGCGTTAATGAAAAATTCCCTCCGTCAGAAACTTCCTTTTAGGAAGACGAGGCGTTGCCTCTTTTCTCGATTCATTAGAATGCAAGAAATGGCCGAGGCGAAACGAAGTGAAGTAGAGGTTGTGTGTGTGGTCCCATGAAAACCCTTCCACAGTGTGTATGAATAAGCGGTAGATTTATAATCTTATTCATATTATAATGACTTATAGAAACGAAATAATTTAATCAAAGAAAAGAGGTAAGTTATGCGTAAAATATGGGGTGTAGTTGCAAGTTTACTCATCGTCATGATGTTGTTTTCAGGTTGTATGGATGTCCGATTAGATTTTTTCTTAAACAAAGATGGTTCGGGAGGGATTCATTCATTTGTTGTGGCCAATCAAAGTCTAATGGGAGATGGTGAGTCGTCTGATATGGACTCGGATTTCATTGGAGAAATGGGTATCAATGAGGATTATGCTCAGATAGAACGCAAACCATTAGAATATTATAAAGATGAAATGCTCTTTAAAGGAGAAGAAAATAGGGTTCTATTCAACCATCCACTTATTGCTTTTAACGATATTTCACAAGAGGAAGAGCTTCAGTGGTCCTATCAAGGTGATGGTGTGTATCGTTTTGAAATACCTTTAAGTGATTTAAGCAATGAGGTTGATGGCCAGGAAATGGGTGATATGAGTGCTGTCTTTAAAGCTATGGGTGGCCAAATCGTATATACTTTTGAGACGGATTATGAGGTGATCCATCATAATGCTGATTATATCAAAGAGAAAGGCATTTACTTTTGGAATCTAACGGATGATATATTCTCACAATCACCAGATCGAAAATTTGGATTTATGGAAATTCGTATTAACATGGAGCCTAGCAAAAATCTATTGAGACGTAATCTTGAAGAAAAAAATGATTTAGACCGAGCGCATCTGGATTTCCACGGAGAGATATTAAAGGTCTTAGGTTACTTAAAAGGAACAGATGAAGGTCTAGAGCTAGACCGTGAACTTACAAGAGCAGAAGGTGCGATTATGTATTCAAGGCTTTTAGATTTAGAAGATGAGGTCATAGCCTTTGCGAGTGAGCATTCGGATTATGTTTCAGGCTTTACCGATGTCCCGAGTTGGGCAAAAGACACCATCAATTACCTTCATTATAAGGGACTGGTTAAAGGTATTTCAGATAAATTATATGGATCAAATGCGAAAATGACAGAAGCTCAATATACAACACTTGTCTTAAGAGCGTTAGGGTATTTGGATAGTGAAGGGGATTTCATTTGGAATGCTTCAATAGATAAAGCAATTGAGATTGGATTATACGAGGATGATTTAAGAGATTATATATACATACATGATGGTAAAGATGATACAGAATTTACAAGGCGTAAAATGAGCTATGTATCCTATAATGCTCTTTTCTTTGAAAATATTAAAACGAAAGAAATATTGTATGAAAGTAATTAGGGGTCTCATGAAAACCCTTCCACAATCCGTATGACTAACGGGTGACGTTAATGTGTATTCCATTGACCTTATGATGTCAAAATGATATCATTATAATGAAATTATTAAAAGTATAATATCAACTGGAGTATAACGTTATAACATATTACCAAGGTGAAGGGAAAGTGAATCATGAAAATACGCAAAGTAATTATTCCGGCTGCCGGGCTTGGAACAAGATTCTTACCGGCTACAAAAGCACAACCAAAAGAAATGCTCCCCATAGTAGACAAACCGACCATACAATATATTATTGAAGAAGCTGTGGCTGCAGGTATTGAAGATATTATTATTATTACAGGTCGTAACAAACAATCTATTGAAGATCATTTTGATAAGAATATTGAATTGGAACTAAGTTTACAAGAAAAAGGTGAGATGGAACTTCTGAAGATTGTAGAAAAGTCTACCAATCTTGCTAATATTCATTTTGTTCGGCAAAAGGAACCGAAGGGACTGGGACATGCTGTTTTGGTCGCTAAGAATTTCATAGGAGATGAGCCTTTTGCAGTCATGCTTGGCGATGACGTAGTTGTATCCAAAGAGCCTTGTATTAAGCAGTTGATGAATGCGTATGAAATTTATGGTAGGAGCATATTAGGTGTTCAAACAGTAGCACCAAGTGAGGTTTCCAAATATGGTATAGCAGATGTTACGATGGTCGAGGGACAGATTGCAAAGGTTAAAGGCTTAGTAGAAAAACCGAGCATAGATGTGGCACCAAGCAATCTGGCTATTTTGGGACGTTACATTATCACCCCAAGAATATTCCATTATTTGGAAACTCAAACCCCAGGTGCAGGCGGAGAAATCCAGTTAACAGATGCTTTAATGGAGTTATCAAAGGAAGAAGATATGTATACTTATGATTTTAAAGGTAAGCGTTATGATGTTGGAAACAAGCTTGGTTTTATATCAGCAACCTTAGAGTTTGCCCTAAGAAGAGATGATTTGAAGTTAGAGGTTTCTTCCTATTTAAGCAATCTTATGGAGGATATGGAAAAGAATCTTGAATACGAATAAATTATGATGAAGTGGTCAAGAAAGCAGATGATAATAAGTCTGCTTTTCTTATTCTCTAATAGGGTTCTATGATAGCTTTAAGCTAAGAAACATGGATGAAAGCATCATCATCTTCTTCTCAGGTTCTATTTTAGTACACGGGAAAACTTGAGAAATACCAAATAAAAAGGTATACTATAGACAACGTAAAATTATAGCTTAAATCAAAGCTTAATTAGAATTAATTAAAATAAATGGAGGAAAATTCATGTCAAAAGAGAAAATATTATCCTGTAAGAAGACACTTATAGTAGATAATAAAGAATATAACTACTATGATTTGAAAACATTTGAGGCATTGGGGTATGGGGATGTTGCACATCTACCTTATTCCATGAAGGTTTTACTTGAAGGTGCTATAAGACAGTTTGACGAAAGAACCATCACCCTAGATCATATTAAACAAATTGCAGCATGGACATCAGATGATGAGAAAGTTAAAGAAATACCTTTTATTCCGGCCAGAATCATATTGCAGGACTTTACCGGTGTGCCGGCAGTCGTTGACTTAGCGGCCATGCGCTCTACAGTAAGCCGAGCAGGCTTTGATCCAAAGAAAATCAATCCGTTAATACCGGTGGATTTGGTTATTGATCATTCCTTGATGGTAGATGCCTATGGTACAAGTGAAGCACTTGAGATTAACAATAATAATGAATTCCTTCGTAATGACGAACGTTATAGATTTCTTAGATGGGCACAAATGGCATTTGACAACTTTAGAGCCGTGCCACCGGCGACCGGTATTATTCATCAGGTCAATCTGGAGTATTTGGCAACTGTGGCAGCTACTAGAGAAATTGACAATGAGACCTGGGTTTTTCCTGATTCTTTAGTTGGTACAGATTCCCACACGACCATGATTAACGGTCTAGGTGTCGTGGGATGGGGTGTTGGCGGCATTGAGGCAGAAGCCGGTATGCTTGGACAACCCTTATACTTTGTTATTCCTGAAGTCATCGGGTTTAGATTGACAGGAACCTTACTAGAAGGAGCAAACGCTACTGACTTAGCACTCACGGTCACTCAACGTCTACGTGAAGAAAAAGTAGTTGGTAAATTTGTTGAGTTTTTCGGACCCGGTTTAGATACCATGAGTTTGGCAGACCGAGCTACTGTAGCCAATATGTCTCCTGAATACGGGGCAACAATGGGTTTTTTCCCTGTTGATAAAGAGACATTAGATTATTTAAGGGCGACAGGAAGAAGTGAATCAGAGATTAATCTGGTTGAAGCCTATTATAAAGTTCAAGGTTTATATAGAGATCAGAACAGCATAGAACCACAATACACGAAGGTTGTGGAGTTGGATATGTCAACAGTGGTCCCTAGCTTAGCAGGACCTAAACGACCTCAAGACCGTGTTGAATTAACACGCATGAAAGAAGCCTTTAATGCAGTAATTAGAAAACCTTTTGCAGAAGGTGGTTTTAATTTATCAGAAGAAGAAATTGCTAAAGCGGTAGAGATTGAAGTAGATGGACAAAAAGATACCCTAAAAACAGGATCTGTTGTTATTGCAGCCATTACAAGTTGTACCAATACTTCTAACCCAAGTGTTATGCTGGGTGCTGGGCTCGTGGCCAAAAAGGCTGTTGAACTAGGTTTGAAGAAACCGGTATTTGTTAAGAGCAGCCTAACACCCGGATCCCTTGTCGTAACAGAATACCTTAAAGAAGCAGGTTTATTGACTTATCTAGAAAAGCTTGGTTTTAATGTAGCAGGTTATGGTTGTGCAACATGTATTGGTAACAGTGGACCTCTTAAAAAGCCCATAAGTGACGCCATCTTTGATAACGATATAACAGTAGCATCCGTTCTAAGCGGAAATCGTAATTTTGAAGGTCGCATTCATGCACAAGTAAAAACCAATTACCTAGCCTCACCAATGTTGGTCGTAGCTTATGCTCTAGCAGGGAATGTAAACATTGATGTGATGACGGAGCCTATTGGTTTTGGTCGTGAAGGTCAGCCCGTTTATTTGAAGGATATTTGGCCAACCTCTCTAGAAATCAAGGAAGCTGTGGCTATGGCCGTTAAACCGGAGATGTTTAGACAGAAATATGCAGATGTATTCTCAGGGAATTTGAGGTTTAACAATATTCCAGTGCCTGAAGGTGATCTCTATGAATGGGATCAAGACTCAACATATATTCAGGAACCACCATTTTTTATGAATCTGAAAAAAGAAATCGTTGATATAGAAGATATTAAAGGGGCAAAAGTACTGGCCCTTCTTGGGGATTCGGTGACAACCGATCATATATCACCGGCGGGTAGTATTGGGAAAAACAGTTCTGCAGGTGCGTATCTGGAGGCATGTGGTGTTGAACCGGTTGATTTTAATAGTTTCGGATCCAGGCGTGGTAATCATGAGGTTATGATGCGAGGAACTTTTGGAAATATTCGAATACGTAACCAAGTAGCACCAGGTACTGAAGGCAGCTATACAACGTATTTTCCAACTGGTGAAGTCATGTCCATTTATGATGCATCCATGAAGTACCAGGAAGAAGGAACAAATCTGATTGTTATTGCTGGTAAAGAGTATGGTACAGGAAGTTCGAGAGATTGGGCAGCAAAAGGTACAGCTTTGTTAGGCATTAAAGCTGTTATAGCAGAAAGTTATGAGCGTATTCATCGATCTAATTTGGTCGGCATGGGCATATTGCCATTACAATTTGTAGAAGGTCAAAATGCACACACCCTTAACTTAAAAGGTACAGAAATTTTTGAAATAAAAGGTCTTAACAATGAGATTCAACCGGGTGCCCTAATCGATGTGACAGCCACATCAGAAGAAGGACAAATCACCACATTTAAAGCTAAGGTGCGAATGGACTCGGTTGTGGACCAGGATTACTATCGCAATGGCGGTATCCTCCATACGGTTTTAAGGAGAATGATTCATTAATGAGTTCCTAAGCGATACCATAATCCATCAAAAAATAGAAAGCACCGTGTAATCCGACGTGCTTTCTATTTTATTATTAGAAATACTCTCCATTTACCTATCTATGCCTTAGTATTGTCAGTATTGACTAAAAATTTAAGTAAAAAGTATAAAAAGTTTGACAAGTAAAATTTAATAGGTGTATAATAACAATAGGAATATTTAATGAGACTAAACTGATTATAAAGCAATAAAAGAGGTTTAGAGGCCTTTTATATAAGACAAGTTCTTTTATAAGGGGTTTTTTTGTTACATAAGAAGTTCTACTTTTTATGTAACAAAAAGTTTGATTTAGCGCGTACTGTGCGCATGTGGAAAGAAGACAGATTTCTATAATCTAGAGGAGGAGGGAATTATGTGTGATGGTATTGTATTGGCTGGTGGTTTTTCAAGCAGAACTCAGATGAATAAATTGGAATTGACGATAAAAGGAGAACCTATTTTACGCATTGTTGTCATGACATTACAACAAAGTTGTCATAACATTATTGTTGTAGGTGGTCATTATTATAATGAAGTTGAAAAAATGTTTAAGGATATGGAACACGTTAGAGTAGTAAATAACCCTAACTACAATGAGGGCATGTTCAGCTCAGTTTTAACAGGCGTAGCTTATATGACTCGAGATTTTATATTGATTCCTGGTGACTACCCTTTAATTTTAGAATCAACTTATAAAAGTATCATAAATACTGAAGGTGAGATGGTTGTACCGACTTATAAAGGTAGGAAAGGCCATCCCATATTCATTAGGCAACATTTGATTCATCCGTTGCTCATGGAATCTCCATTGTCTAATTTAAAGAAGTTTAGAGATCGATATCAAGTGACCTACTTACCTGTTGAGGATGAAGGTATACTCATGGATATAGATACCATCGAAGAATATGAAAGTATAAAAGCACAAATAGAAGGGAGTAATTGATTTGAAGATTGAAGCATACACAGTACCTACAGACCTAGAAGAGGCATACCAATTGCTACAAAAGGAGGATGCTGGCATTATTGCAGGAGGCGCTTGGCTTAAGCTGTTACCTAAAACTTTGGTACATGGCATCGACTTATCCGGGTTAAAACTTGATACCATCAATGAAACCGAAGAAAACTATACGATTGGTAGTATGGTGACTCTTAGACAGATTGAGACACACAGTAGCCTTCGTACGTACATGGGCGGCGTTTTACAAGAGGCAATCTCTCACATTATGGGTGTACCGATACGCAACATTGCTACTATTGGTGGTACGGTTGCCGGTAGATATGGGTTTTCAGATTTGTTGACACCACTTCTTGCCCTTAGGGCCAATTTAGTTTTTTATAAAAAGGGTCAGATAACCCTGGAATCTTATTTAAAAGAGGCACCAAAAGAAAAAGATATATTGCTTCAAGTCATTATAAAAAAAGAATACGGCAAAGCGAACTATACGACAGTAAAGAAAACGGCTAATGATTTCCCTATATTGAATGTAAGCGTTATGAAGATTGGTACGCATTTCAGAGTAGCAGTTGGTGCAAGACCTTCTGTAGCTACGTTAGCAACGAAGACGATGGCTTATTTAAATGAAAGTAAGGCTTTAACAGAGGAAGTCATTGAAAAAGCGGCTGCTATTGCCGTTGAAGAAATAAAATTCGGGAGCAACGCCAGGGGTTCTAAAGCATATAGAACTCAGTTGTGTAAGGTTTTGGTAGAAAGAGGTATTAAGGAGGTGGCTTATGAAAACACAAATTAAAATAAATGGTAAACTGAGAACATTTGAGGTAGAACCGGATGAATATTTGGTAGATACGCTTCGTAAGCATCATTACTATAGTGTGAAAAAAGGTTGTGATACCTCTTCATGTGGTGTATGTACAGTGCTACTTGATGGTAAGCCTATCGCCTCATGCAGTTATTTGTCAGTAAAAGCCAACGGTCATGCTGTAACAACCGTTGAAGCCATTGAAGAAGAGGCCACACATTTAGCTGAGCTATTTGGTAAAGAAGGTGCCGATCAGTGCGGATTTTGCAATCCGGGATTGGCTTTAACGGTTCATGCGATGAAAAAAGAATTGACGGATCCTACAGATGAAGACATACGTGAATATCTGGTTGGTAATTTATGCCGTTGCTCAGGCTATGTATCCCAACATCGGGCAATTAAAGCATACATGGAGGTGAGGGAATCATGAAATGTGTAAATCATAATACCGGATCTATTGACGGAAAAGGTCTCATGTTAGGGCGTCCTGCATATACCAATGATTTGGCTGATCCTAACGCTTTAACGGTCAAAGTGTTAAGAAGTCCTCATCCTCACGCAAAAATTCTAAATATTGACATCAAAAAAGCACAGTCCCTTGAAGGAGTAGAATGCGTTTTAACCTATAAGGACTTTAAAAGAATTCCGGTTACACGTGCCGGACAAGGATATCCTGAGCCTTCACCCCATGATAAGTTTGTACTTGATTCTGTCGTTAGGTATGTGGGGGATGACGTGGCTGTTGTTGCAGCGGAAACAGAAGCCATAGCCAGTAAAGCCCTTGAGTTGATACAGGTTGACTATGAGATCCTTGAACCTGTTCTGGATTTTGAAAAGGCCTATGAAAATGAAAGTATCATACATCCTGAGCCGGAAATACACGAAATGTTTCCCATTGGATTTGAGCCTCATAAGAATGTGGCAGCGGCTTACCACATGGAAATAGGCTCTGTTGAAGCGGTTATGGGTAAGTGTGATGTAACCATTTCAACAACGCATTATACCCAAGCCCAAGCCCATGTTATGATGGAACCGCATACAGCTAATGCAAGGTTAGATTTCCAAGATCGCTTGGTAATCTACTCATCAACGCAAACACCTTTTCATGCCAGAAGGATTGTTTCCCAAGCCCTTGAAATACCTATGAGTAGAATAAGAGTCATTAAACCCAGAATCGGGGGCGGTTTTGGTGGTAAGCAATGCCTACATGGAGAATTCTTTGTTGCAGCGGTAACCATGAAAACTAAGAAGCCCTGCAAACTTGTATATACGAGAAAAGAAGTCTTTGAGTCCAGTTATTCAAGACATCCAATGCGTATAGATGTCACCTTAGGTGCAACAAAAGAGGGACAACTAAAGGCCCTTGATGTAAAAGTGTTATCCGATACAGGTGCTTATGGCGAGCATGCACTCACTGTATTTATGGTAGCAGGCGCAAAGACATTGCCATTATATAATAAAGTTGAAGCTGTTCGCTTTGGCGGTAGGGTCGTCTACACCAATCATACACCTGGAGGTGCATTTAGAGGCTATGGTGCCATACAAGGCAACTTTGCAGTGGAGTCTGCGGTTGACCAGCTATGCGAACAACTAGGCATGAATCCTATTGAGTTCAGGAAAAAGAACATGATTGCCGAGGGCGAAACTTCACCGGTATTTGCAAAAATGGGTGAAGGTACAGAAGGAACAGCTATGAATATGGATAGCTGCAAACTGGATTATTGTGTCGATCGAGGCATGGAACTCATTGGTTGGAAAGATAAATATCCAAGAAAAGCAATCTCTAAAACAAAAGTAAGAAGTGTAGGCATGTGTCTTGCTATGCAAGGTTCCGGCATACCTTATATTGATATGGGTTCGGCCATCATCAAGCTCAATGATACAGGTTTTTATAACCTGATGGTAGGCGCTACAGATATTGGACAGGGTAGTGATACAATCTTGGCACAGATAGCAGCTGAGAGCCTAAAAACAACCATTGATAAAATCATTGTTTACTCCTCGGATTCAGACTTAACACCTTTTGATACCGGTGCTTATGCTTCTAGCACAACCTATGTATCCGGAAATGCAGTTAAAAAAGCTGCAGATAAGATGCTTGAAATGATTATTGAAGAAGGCGCAAAAGCTCTAAGTGTTAGACCTGAAGACATCAATTTTGATGGTGAAATCCTAAATGTTAAAGATACCGAGGCTTCCATGACATTGGAATCATTGTCGAATCGACTTTTTTATAACGAAGACCAAAAACAATTGGTAGCTACTCATTCTTATGTAGGCACTAAATCACCACCACCATTTATGGCTGGCTTTGCCGAAGTTGAGGTGGACCTTGAAACAGGAGAATTCAAAGTATTGGATTATGTAGCTGTTGTAGATTGTGGCACTACCATCAACCCAAGCTTAGCGAAAGTCCAAGTGGAAGGTGGTATTCTTCAAGGTTTAGGTATGGCAATGTTTGAAGAGGTTATTTACAATAAAAACGGTAGCCTCATTACCAATAATTTAATGAATTATCGCATACCAACCCGTAAGGAAGTCACGAACATACACGTGGAATTTGCAGATAGCTATGAAGCTTCCGGCCCCTATGGTGCCAAATCAGTTGGTGAGATTGGTATTGATACACCACCTGCTGTCATTGCCAATGCCATATACAATGCGATTGGTGTTAGAATTAATAGCCTCCCTATTACATCTGAAAAGGTATGGGCGGCAATACATAATAAGGAAATATAACAGTATATATAAAGTATGGCATGAAGGAAGGATAAACAAATCATGGACATATATGATGAAATCATAAAAATGAAGCAAGCCAATGAACCTTGTATGACGGTGACGGTTGTTGAAAAAATAGGTGACGGTCCGGTAGAACTGGGTAAAAAAATGTTGGTCGGTGGTACCGGCAAGCTGATAGGTACCGTCGGTGGCGGTGCTCTTGAACATCGTGCTATAGAAACGTGTAAGGACTTAATAAAGGTGCGAAAAAGTCATTTGGAAAAATATCTTTTAAAAGAAGGTGAGATTGTCGGTCAAGCCACCACATTGCCTATGACCTGTGGCGGTGTTGTCACACTTTTTTACGAGTACATTGGAAATGGTGCCCATATCTACCTTTTTGGTGCAGGACATGTAAGTCAAGCGCTTTGTAATGTTCTAAAGACCATGAATTTTTATGTGACCGTCATTGATAATCGGAAAGAAGTTGTCGATCAGTTTGTCGGCGGTGACGAGGTGTACCATTATGATTTTGTAGATTTTATTGAAATGCAAGGCATAACAAAAGACGCTTATGTGGTGGTGTGTACACCTTCTCATAAGTTTGACTATGATGTCATGCATAAAATTATTGAAAAAAAATTGGAATTAAAGTATGTAGGTATGCTTTGTTCAAAGAACAAATTAAAGGACTATTTAGTAAAGACCCATGAAAAATATGGTCAAACCCTTGACTTAACCAACCACTATGCACCTATTGGTATTGATACTGGTGGTGGATCACCGGCAGAGATAGCAATATCTATAAGTGCAGAAATATTGGCCGTATACTACAACAAAACGGGCAATAAACATATGCGAGATGCCTATTTGAATATAAAAAAATAGGTAAAGAAGGAGAAAAATATGTATGATTTGGCAATATTAAACGGACAACTTTATATAGAGGGTAGTCTGAAAAAGCAACATCTCTATATCAATGGGGATCATATTGTTGCCATAAGTGATGAGGTGCATCAAGCTAGAGAAGTTTATGATGCTACCGATAGGTGGGTCATGCCGGGGTTAATTGACCCTCATGTTCATTTCGAGTTGGATTGTGGCAAATATACGTCTTCAGATGATTTTTACACAGGATCTATAGCGGCTGCATACGGTGGTATTACGACGGTAATCGACTTCCTTGATCCTATATCCAGCGAAAAAGAATTAGAAAAAGCCTTCAATGACCGAAATCAACTTGCCGGTAAGTCCATGATTGATTATAGGTTTCATGTTACTGTGAAAGATCCTGTGAATGAAGTCTCATCCATAGTAGAGACCATGAAAACATTAGGGCTAAACAGCATCAAATTGTTCACAACTTATTCAGACTCCGGAAGACGTACATATGACGGAGAAATCATTGAGCTTTTAAAGCTTTCCGGTGAGGAAGGTTTTATCGTTTTAGCCCATATAGAAAAAGATGAAAGCATTACCATGGAGCCAAGTTATACAGCAGAAGATTTACCTATTAGTAGGCCGGAGATGGCTGAAACAGAGGAAGCCTTAAAATTGGCGACCTTTGCAAAAGAAACGGGTGGCCACTTATATATGGTTCATGTAAGCAGCGGTAATACATTAGAAGCATTGGTAAAAGAGTTTTCTGAGATACTTGGGGAAAATCTTTATCTTGAAAGCTGTCCTCACTATTTTGAATTTAATGAAGAGCGGTTTGAAGGTAAACAAGGGCATCTTTATACGATGGCACCACCACTGCGAAGTGAAGTCTCCAGAGAAAAGCTTATAAATGGTTTTGATCAGTTACACACAATTGCGACTGATCACTGTCCGTTTACAGCCCAACAAAAAAAACAAAAACATCTTTTGGGGATGCCTCTTGGTATCGGTGGAGTTGAACATAGCTTTAGTTTGATGGCGACCAGATACGGCATAAAAGCTATTGATAAAATGAGTACCATGCCGGCTAAAATATTCGGGTTGTATCCTAAAAAAGGATGTCTTGAGGTGGGTACGGATGCTGATATAGCCATCTATAACCCTCATATGACCCATAAGATTGATACGGATCATTCAAAAGCCGGTTATACCGTTTTTAAGGGCATAGAAGTTAATGGTCAGATTGAAAGCACTTTATGTAAGGGACAGTTTATCATTAAAAATAACACCTTGGTCATCGGAAGTGTAGGCCACTTTAACCACCTAGGTAAGAAATAGAGGAGAATAATCATGGTTGCACTGACTCATGTCAATTATTATGATTTTAACTCATATGAGAAGGACCAATATATTATTTTTGATGACAAGATAATTGAGGTTGGGCCCATGGCGAACTTTATGAACCAGGACTATGAAGTCATAGAGGGTATGGACCAATTGGTTATGCCGGGTTTGATTAATGGTCATCATCATATCTATTCTACTTTTGCAAGAGGCTTGGCATTGCCTTTTGACCCTGAGAATTTTCAAGAAATATTGGACCAATTGTGGTGGAAGTTAGATGGCGCCCAAGACCTGGATAATGTTTATTATTCCGGTATTGTAAGTGGTATTGAGGGCGTCAAAAACGGTATTACCACCATTATTGATCATCATGCCAGTGGTTTAGATATAATAGGCGCATTGGAAACCTTGAAAAAAGCCATATGTGATGAAATTGGTCAAAGGGGTATTTTCTGTTTTGAAAGCAGTGATCGATTTGATATTGATGCCTGTATTGAAGAAAATATAAGCTTTGCTAAAAAATATCAGTCAACCAAAACGGCAGGTCTATTTGGTCTTCATGCAGCTATGTCCTTATCAGAGGCGAGTCTTATAAAGATATCAAAAGTTATAGAAGATATGCCAATCCATATTCATGTAGCTGAAAGTCATATGGACGAAGACTTAAGTTTGGAGCGATATGGAGAACGGATTATCCATAGACTGGATCGGCACCAACTCTTAAACAAAAACAGTCTTTTGGTCCATTGTCTTTATATTGATGAAGCGGAAGCAGATATTATTGGTAAACGCAAATGTACAGTAGCCCTTAATGTCACTTCAAATATGAACAATGGTGTAGGGCTACCGGATCACAATCTACTTAAAAGAGCAGGTATACCGGTCATTATCGGTAATGACGGTATTGGAAGTGGCATAACGCCGGAATGGCTTAACTTGAATTTTGCTATGCATCACCGGGATTTGACACCGGTTCAATTTGGTCTAGGTCAAGTTCTTGAAATGGTCAATCAAACCTATGTTTATGCATCAAGCATTCTAGGCTGTAAGCTTGGGCGGATTCAGACAGGTTATGAAGCCGATTTGTTGATGATACCATATATACCACCAACACCTATGAATAAGGATAATGCCTTTGGTCATGTATGTTTTGGTTTGGCAAATAGCTTTAGACCAAGCCATGTTTGGTGTGGAGGAAAGAAGATCTTGGATCATTATAAGGTTGATGATGATCTTATGGATACTTATAGAGAAGCATCAAAATCAGCTGGGCAATTGTGGAATAGAATTCAAAAGGCCTAATGATAAGGCATAAAATTAAAAGGGGGTAAATACTATGAAATTGGATATAAGTTTTGATGGCTTAACGTTAAAAAACCCGTTAATGCCGGCATCAGGCCCTTTGGTAGGGGATCTTGAGAAATTGAACTTCATACGTGATGAAGGTGTAGGTGCTGTTGTTACCAAAACCATTTCATCAAAAGCGGCCATAGTCCCAAGACCTTGTATTTATGGTGATCGGTATTTTGTTATGAATTCTGAACTTTGGTCAGAACATAGCAAAGAAGTGTGGCTTGAAGACATATTACCGAATTATCGTAAAGAAGGGGCACCTTTGATTATTTCTGTAGGGTATACCAAAGAGGACATGGTACTCTTGATACCCTTACTGGACCCTTTCGCAGATGCATTTGAGATATCTACCCATTATGTAGGCAAGGACTTATCGGTGATTAGGGAAACTGTACGCACTATAAGAGCCCATACGACAAAACCTATCTACATGAAAGTCAGCCCACACATGGATGATCCGGTCGCTTTTGCCAAAGCAGTTAGAGAAGCCGGTGCCAGTGGTATCGCGGCTATCAATTCCCTTGGCCCTACGATGAAAATTGATTTAAACACAAGAAAAATCATTTATGGTGGTGAAAGTGGTTTTGTTTGGACGTCCGGTCCAGCCATTAAGAACCTGGCTTTGGCAACAGTCTATAAAATCAAACAAGCCATGCCGGATTTTACCGTTATTGGTGTTGGCGGCGTTTCCAGTGCCGATGATGTCATAGAATTCTTATTAGCAGGTGCCAATGGTGTTCAGATGCTATCAGCAGCACTTTTAAAGGGCAAGGATTTATACAGTAAGATTATAAAAGACCTACCGGGAGCACTCGAAAAATATGGTTTTACATCTATTGAAGAAGTTACGGTGGCAGGACTTGGTAAAACACTAAGCTATGAACCGGTTGTACCAGAGGTAGATACGCAACGCTGTACTCAATGTATGCTATGTGTGAAGATTTGTCCATATTTTGCCATCCGTTTTGAGACCCAGATTCTATTTGATCAGGATAAATGTTTCGGTTGTCATTTATGTGTCAGTAAATGCCCGGTAAAAGCCATATATGTAGAAGACAAGTAAAAATATTATTGGAGGTGGTATGGTGTTAGACATTAGTAAGTCCATTAATAAAGTGGACAACTTTGAAAAAATAACAGGTACAGCCAAATATATTGATGATATCAAGCCGGAAGGGTGCCTTTATGCCAAAACGCTAAGAGCAACCATTTCAAGGGGGCGCATTGCTTCAAGAAAGTACCCGGATATGCCCGAGGGATATGCCATCGTTGATTATCAAGACATTAGTGGTCAAAATATTGTAAAAATCATTTTTGATGATATGCCTGTTTTTGTTGAAGAGACTGTCAACTATTATGGTGAGCCTATTTTATTGGTGGTGGGTGAGGATAAAGCTACTATTATGAGCTTGATGAATCAGGTTAGCATCCAATATGAAACAGAGGAACCGGTTTATGACTATGTAGACAGTAAAATTCATAAAAGTTATATCAAAGGCCAAGGTGATGCTGTTTTTGATAAGGCTTATAAGATTATTGAACATACATATGAGACAGGCTATCAAGAACATGTTTACATAGAGCCACAAGGTGTCATTGCTTTGTATGAACCGGATAAGATTGCTCTTATTGGTTCCATTCAATGTCCTTATTATGTTAAGAATGCACTTGTGAATGTATTGGGTTGTAAAGAAGACGAGGTTAGGGTAGAACAAGCCACAACAGGTGGTGCTTTTGGTGGGAAAGAAGAGTTTCCGTCATTAATAGCCTGTCAGGTGGTTGTAGCTGCTAAGAAGATGAAAAAGCCTATTAAGCTGATTTATGGAAGAGAAGAGGATATGGCCTATACAACCAAGCGACATCCTGCAAAGATTAGAATCGAAGCAGCTATTTCAAAAGACCATGAGATTATGGGCTTTAGAACCCATGTTGGTTTAGATGGCGGCGCTTATATTGGCCTATCAGGTGTTGTTCTATTAAGAGCTATGATTGCGGCAACCGGCGCCTATACCATTGATAACCTATGTGTCACTGGCGATGTTTTTATAACCAATACAGTGCCAACCGGCGCTTTTAGAGGTTTTGGCGCACCACAAATGATTTTTGCCGTGGAAATGATGATCCATCATATTGCAAAAGAACTAAAAGAAGATGCCTACAAATTAAGAATGAAATATTTAGCAAAAACGGGTGATGTAACATCTACCAGTGGTCATTTTATTGAACCCATTATCATGGAAAAGATGATTCAAAAAGCTATGATGATGTCCGACTATGAAGTCAAAATAAAAAAATACAGCCATGAAAATATTTATAGAGGTATTGGTATGAGTTGGTTTTTACACGGATGTGGGTTTACCGGTAGTGGTGAGCAAGTTCATATCAAAGCCATCGTACGACTCAAAAAAGATGAAGCTAATAGAGTGCATATATTGGTAGCCAGTACAGATATGGGACAAGGCGTTAAAACGACTTTTAGGAAGCTGGTCGCTCACAAATTGAATATACCTATGGAGCACGTTATCTTTGAAAATCCAGATACGGATAAAGTGCCTGATTCTGGTCCTACAGTAGCCTCTCGTACAATGATGATTGTCGGTGGTTTGTTGGCAAAAGCAGCAGATCAGCTGAAGCATCAATGGAGAGATCAAGAGGAAATAATGATTGAAGAACGGTATAAGCAACCGGAACATATACAGTGGAATGATGAAACCTTGCAAGGTGATGCTTACCCGGCATATTCTTGGGGTATTAATGTTGTAGAAGTCGAAGTGGATCCGGTTACCTTCGAAGTAACTCTACGAGGTGTCTGGTCGGTTTATGATGTGGGTAAAGCCATTGACGAGCAGGTTATTCTTGGGCAAGCGGATGGCGGTTTACTTCAAGGGATTAGCTACGGCATGCTTGAAGTTATGAAGAACAAAGACGGACGGGTACAACAAAAGACTGTGACGGATTATATTATACCTACAGCCAAGGACACGGTATTTATGGAGACGGAATTGATGGACAACCCTTATGCCCTCGGTCCTTATGGTGCAAAGGGCGCGGGTGAGCTCACTTTAATTGGTGGTGCACCTGCTGTTGCACTGGCTATAGAGAATGCAATTGGTAAGCATGTAACTAGGATACCTGTGGTACCGGAATACATTATGGAGTTGATAAAAAATGGTTGAAGTAAGATTTGAGTTAAATGGAGAAACAATCATAACAAAAGAGGACCCGACAAAAAGACTTTTGGATGTTATAAGAACAAGCTTTGGTTTAACCGGTCCTAAAGAAGGCTGTGGTGAGGGTGAATGTGGCGGATGTGCTGTTCTAATTGATCATAAAATTATGAATGCCTGTATAACACCCCTTGGCAACGTTCATGGAAAATCTGTTGTGACCATAGAGGCACTTGCCAAGACTCAAAGAGGACAGACGATTAGGAAGGCATTTGAAACTCATGGTGCTGTTCAATGCGGCATATGTACACCGGGTATGGTTATAGCTACAGAATCCTTGCTTCATGCCAACCCAAATCCAACTGAGGCAGAGATTAGAGAAGGTTTATCCGGTAACTTATGTCGATGTACAGGTTATAATATGATTGTCAAAGCTATTTTATCCTTAGTTGAAAAGGAGGGTTCTTTATGGTAAATACCCATTACCCGACATCGTATGAAGAAGCCCTAGAACTTTTGAGTATCTATAAACCGACAATTATAGCAGGTGGTACAGATCTTATGGTCAGGAAAAGAGCATGGAGCGATTTGCCTACAAGCTTTGACAGGGATATATTACTTGTTGGACAGTTGGAAGAACTGAATTATATCGACCGTCAAGGCAGTAACATCCATATCGGTGCCGGTGTGACTTTGGAAGATATTATGGATCACTTTCATACACCGACTTTGTTATCAGAAGCCGTCAAAATCATGGCGTCGCCGGCTATAAGACATAGCGCAACTCTAGCCGGCAATGTGGTGAATGCATCACCGGCCGGTGATACCTTACCCGTACTTTATGTTCTAAACAGTGTGGTAGTATTGGAATCGGTAGAGGGTATAAGACACGTACCTATTGATACCTTTATAACAGGTCCGGGAAAGACAATCATCAATGACAATGAAATGATTAAGGAAATTATCCTATCCGGTCATAAGTTCAACCATAGTGTCTACAGAAAAGTTGGTGGACGTAAAGCAGATGCCATCTCAAAGTTATCGGTATGTATGATTATGGATATCAAAAAAGGTATCATTCAGAACTTTAGAGCTGCTTTTGGTGCTGTTGGGCCAACTGTTGTAAGAGATGTAACAATAGAATCCAAACTCATAGGTAAATCATTAGTTTGGTTGGATGAAAATATAGAAGAAATCGGCAAATGGTATGAACAGATCATTAAGCCTATTGATGACCAAAGGTCCTCAGCATCCTATCGAAAAGCATGTACCATTAACTTGCTCACTGATTTTATAAAGCATATAAAACATCATGCATAGAATCTCAATGATTTATAAGTGGAGGTAGGACAATGTTAGGCGAAAAAATAAGACTAAAACGTATTGAAAAAGCCATGAGCTTAAAAGACCTTGCCGAGGCGTCCGGCTTAACTTCCGGATTTATTAGTCAGATAGAGAGAGACCTTGCCGAGCCATCCATTACTTCTTTAAGAAAGATAGCAGAAGCCTTGGAGGTAGCCGTATTTCATTTTTTTATAGAAGAAATGAATGAAAATCCTGTGGTCAGAAAACACGAACGACAGCCCATTCAATTTCCCGGTTCAAAGGTTTCTTATGAGTTATTGTCGCCAGATTTAAACCGTCAAATGGAGACCTTTCTTGGTAAGCTTGAACCCGGTGGTGTCACTTGTGATGAACCAATGGCCCATGCAGGCGAAGAAGTGATTTTCGTTTTAGAAGGAGAAATGCTCATACGTATTGGAAATACTATCTATAACTTATCAGAAGGTGACACCATATACTATTACGCCAATATACCTCATCAGATTGAGAATCCCGGTAAAGATCTATTAAGTTTTGTATCTACAATTACCCCACCAAGATTTTAGAGTCTAGAAGTAAGTATTTAGTAAGGTAGGAGGAATGACATGCCGATTAAAGAGATGATTATAGCAAGAGGTGACCAGAAGGCAGAGTTGGTACTAAAAAACTGTCAAGTTGTAAATGTACTGAACGGGCAGATTGAAACCGGCGATATTGCTATAGAAAAAGGTCGAATTGTGGGTGTAGGTGAATATGAAGGTATTAGAGAAATTGATTTGAAACACAAGTATGTATGTCCCGGATTTATTGATGGTCATGTCCATATTGAATCCTCTATGTTGACGCCATCACAATTTTCAAGATTGGTCATGCCAAAAGGCACCACCAGTATCATAGCAGATCCACATGAGATAGCGAATGTATGCGGCTTAAACGGCATTGAATATATGTTAAAAGCCAGTGAAAAAGTACCCCTTGACATTTATATCATGTTACCTTCTTGTGTGCCGTCTACAGAATTTGAAGCGGCAGGTGCCATTCTTTTGGCAAAGGATCTTAAAAAGCTAAAAGATCACCCTAGAGTCATTGGTCTTGGCGAGATGATGAATTATCCTGGTGTTATTGCCGGCAACCCAATGGTCCACGAAAAAATAGATATGATGTCAGATCGTTTGATTGACGGTCATGCACCGGAAGTGACAGGTAAGGCACTTAACGCTTACATATCTGCAGGCGTAAAGACTGATCATGAATGTACAACTAAGGAAGAAATGCTGGAAAAAGTTGGGAAAGGGATGTATGTCCACTTAAGAGAAGGCTCAGCTACTAGGAATCTTGATGAACTTTTAAAAGGCGTAACACCAAATAACAGCCGTAGGCTTATGTTTTGCTCAGATGATAAGCAACCCATTGATATCATGAACGAGGGCCATATGGATCATAATGTAAGAAGGGCCATTGAACTGGGTCTTAGTCCTATCACAGCGATTCAAATGGCTACCCTAAACATTGCAGAATGTTATAGCTTAAAAGGCAAAGGTGCCATAGCACCAGGCTATGAAGCGGACTTGTTAATCTTGGACAATCTTGAAGAAGTCAGTGTCAGTCAAGTTTATAAAAAAGGCATATTGGTAGCATCTGGTAACCAACCCCTTTTTGAAGCGCCTCAGATTGAAGATGAAAGCGTACTGAATACGGTTAAGCTTGAGAACATAGAGATGATTAATCTGGACCTAAAGATTGTTACGGGTATTGCTAAGGTCATCGGACTAAAAGAACGAAGCATCATAACGGATCTTGTGATTAGAAAAGTGGATACCAAGGATGATTTGTTTGTTCATAATCCTAAGTTAGATCTTCTGAAATTAGCCGTCATAGAACGTCATCAGAATACAGGTAATGTGGGCATTGGACTTGTTGAAGGCTATGGTCTAAAACACGGAGCAGTGGGCCTCACCATAGCTCATGATTCACATAATGTCATTGTTATAGGTGATAACGATGCAGATATGAGACTGGCCATAGAAGAACTCAAAAGATGTGATGGCGGCATGACCATCTGTAGAGATGGTGTTGTTATTGAGACACTAAGGTTAGAAGTAGGTGGACTTATGACCAACGCACCTCTTGAAGAGGTCATAGCCAAGATAAAAAAAATGGACCGTTTGGCCCTTGATAGTGGTGTCAGCACCAAGATTGAACCATTTTTAACATTGGCGTTTTTGGCACTACCGGTTATACCGGAATTAAAGCTTACAGATCAAGGCTTATTTGATGTTACAAAGTTTGCCTTTGTAGAAATAGATGTATAGAAGGAGGACCATAAATGTCCTATGTATCAGGTTATACTTGTACACTATGTGAAAAAGAATATACAAGCGACCAAGGGCCGATGACCACTTGCCCTATTTGTGGTGATCTGGGCATCTTAGATGTGAATTATGATTATAAAAGCATAGCAAAAGTCTTAACAAGAGACGCTCTAAAGAACAATGAAGATAGAACCATCTGGCGTTATGCACCTTTGCTGCCTGTTGAGTCCACCCATTTACAGAAAACCCTAAAAGTAGGCGGAACACCTCTATATCGTAGTCATCAACTGGCTAGGCATATCGGTTTAGATACCTTATATATAAAAGATGACGGTGTCAATCCGACAGCCTCTTTAAAAGACCGAGCTTCTGTAATAGCTGTTGTTAGAGCCATGGAAGAAGGCAAGGACACCATAGCTTGTAGCTCGACAGGGAATGCAGCCTCATCCTTAGCCGGTAATGCTGCACATATGGGTCTTAAAACGGTCATTTTTGTACCTAAGCGCGCCCCAAAAGGCAAATTAACCCAACTACTGGTCTATGGTGCTAAGGTGGTTTCAGTAGACGGCGATTATAGAAGTACTTTTGAGCTGTCTAAAGCGGCCATTGATCATTATGGTTGGTACAATAGGAATGCTGCGATTAATCCCTATCTTGTTGAAGGTAAAAAGACAGTGGCTCTAGAAATAGCAGAACAGTTGTCCTTTGATGTACCGGATTGGGTAGTGGTGTCTGTAGGAGACGGCTGTACCATTGCCGGGGTGTATAAAGGCTTCTATGACCTTATATCTATTGGATTAATAGATAAAATGCCAAGGCTACTTGGCGTTCAGGCAGAAGGTTGCGCACCCTTTTATCATGCATTTAAAGACAAAAAAGCATTAGAAGCCACAGAGGAAAATACCCTAGCAGATAGCATCGCCGTTGGTGTTCCAAGGAATCCGGTTAAAGGCATTCAAGGGGTGTTGGCCTCAAAGGGTACATATCTAACTGTAACGGATCAAGAAATATTGGCATCAATGGCTCTACTTGGAAGAACAGAAGGTATTTTCGGTGAGCCGGCAGGTGTGGCAGGCGTTGCAGGTCTTAAAAAAGCACTGGAGGAAGGTATTATACATAAAAAGGATGAAGTGACAGTAATCGTAACAGGTAACGGACTTAAGGACGTTGAGCATGGCATGGAGGCAGTGGGGGAACCTATGCGTCTGAAGCCGGACATCCAGAGTTTTATAAAAAGAATGAACGAAGCGGAGGGCATGACAAATGAGTAAAATACCATTCGGACCAACTTATGATGAGATGTTGGATCCATCCAAAATCTCAGAAATGATTATGGAAAAAGTGATTTTGGCCAAAGAAGAAGAACTTGATCCTTTAAATCTTTTTAATATTACATGGCGGGATTCTAATAACGAAATTCGAAAAGTGGTACTGCCAAAAGCTATAACCGGCGTAGATGCTAATATTGTGGTTATGCTTGGCAAGTATTTTCCATCCGGTTCTCATAAGGTAGGACCGGCCTATGCAACATTAATTGAAGGTTGTGTGGATAAAGAAATTCTACCTGGAGAGCATACGATTTTAGGGCCATCTACCGGTAATTTCGGTATTGGCGTTTCTTACATATGTAACCTCATGGGCTATGAGGCCATTGTCATCATGCCGGATAATATGAGCAAGGAACGTTATGAGAGAATCAAAAGATATGGGGCTCAGTTGGACTTAACACCCGGTACCGAGTCGGATGTTATCTTGACCCTTGAACGTACTTATGAATTAATGAAAGAGCCAAAGAATAAAGCTTTAGCTCAGTTTGAGTTGTTTCCTAATTACAGATTCCATAGACATGTTACCGGACATAGCGCTGTTGAAGCGGTTAAAGGTATAGGAAACGGTCGTATAGCAGCCTTTACATCTGCCCTTGGTTCTTCAGGTACCATTGCTGCCGGTGATCATATTAAGCAGGTTTATCCCGATGCCAAAATTGTAGCACTTGAGCCATATGAATGTTCTACTTTGACAGATGGAGGCCGGGGCCAACATAGAATTGAAGGTATAGGCGATAAGATGTGTACCTTAATTCATAATGTTCTAAATACAGACTTTGTGGTGATGATCGAAGATGATGATTGTGTTAAAGGCTTAAAGGTGATCCATGATGGGGCACATATTCTTGTCGAAGCAGGTGTGGATAAAGATCTTGCAGAATGTTTAAAAGACTTATTTGGCGTATCAGGCATCTGTAATATACTAGGCGCTATTAAAATGGCCAAACATCTTAATCTTGGACCGGAAGATAATGTGGTGACCATAGCTACAGATGGCTTTGACCGGTATGATTCTGTTATTCTAGATCTTGAAAGACGCTCTCTTGAGACATCTGATAATGTCTTAAGAAGATGGAAAAAAGATGTCTTTGACGAAGCCGATACAGATAAAATAACAGACTTTAGAAGTCATGATAAAAAAGAGCAACTATTTAATCAAAAAGAAAAAGACTGGTTGCCCTTTGGTTATAAAAAAGAGTATTTGGATGCCATGAAAGTACAAGAATTCTGGGATTTGGAATATGCAAAAGTACAAGCCTACAATGCAAAAATCAAAGTACTAAGAGAAGAGGAGGATGACAATGACAATACCCTTTAATACGATACTGGAAAGCGCAAAAACTTATAGGGATGACATATCAACCTTTCTCAGGGATATGATTCGCATATCCAGTGAAAGCTGTGATGAAAAACTAGTCGTTCTAAGAATAAAGGAAGAAATGGAAAAAGTTGGATTTGATCGCATTGATATTGATCCTATGGGCAATATTCTAGGCTATATCGGTCATGGATCGACTTTGATTGCCATGGATGCACATATCGATACAGTTGGTATCGGTGAACTTGCCAATTGGGATTATGATCCTTATGAAGGCTATGAAGACCATGAGATCATCATCGGTCGTGGTGCCAGTGATCAAGAAGGTGGTATGGCTTCTATGGTGTATGCAGGTAAAATCATTAAGGATCTGGATTTAGCCGATGATTATACCTTGCTTGTTACAGGAACGGTACAAGAAGAGGACTGTGACGGATTGTGTTGGCAGTATATCATAGAGGAATCTAAGATCAGGCCTGAATTTGTCGTCATCACAGAACCCACATCTTTAAACATCTACCGAGGTCAACGTGGACGTATGGAAATCAAGGTGGAGACCATGGGTGTTAGTTGTCATGGGTCAGCACCGGAGCGGGGGGATAATGCCATATACAAGATGGCACCCATTATTAATGAACTTAAAGAACTTCATGTAAATCTGTTAGACAATGCATTTCTAGGCAAAGGCAGCTTGACCGTATCAGAGATTTTCTTCAGCTCACCTTCAAGATGTGCTGTGGCTGATGGTTGTGCCATATCCGTCGATCGCAGGTTGACCCACGGGGAAACCTATGAATCCGCTTTGGAAGAGATTCGTAACCTGCCCTCAGTAAAAGCAGCAGAAGCCAAAGTATCCATGTACACCTATGAACGTCCTTCCTATACAGGTCTGGTTTATCCAACAGATGCTTATTTTCCTACTTGGGTATTGCCAGAAGAACATGAGGCTACCCAAACGCTGGTAGATGCCTATAGAGGCTTATTTGATAAGGAACCTTTGGTGGATAAATGGACGTTTTCAACCAATGGTGTTTCTATCATGGGTCGATATGAGATTCCGTGTATCGGATTTGGACCCGGTCATGAGGACCAAGCCCATGCTCCGAATGAAAAAACTTGGAAAGATGAACTGGTGTATGCTGCAGCTATGTATGCGACCATTCCAAAAGCCTATATAAAAAGAAAGAGAGGTTTATAATATGCAGACACGATTTAAAGGTAAACATTTTATCACCCTTCAAGATTGGACCAAGGAAGAAATTGATACTTTACTTGAGGTATCTTTTGATCTGAAAAAGAAATTTGCTATGGGTATTACTACCCCATATCTACCTTATCAAACGATGTTTTTAATGTTTTTTGAGCAATCCACAAGAACCCGTAACTCTATGGAGGCAGGTTTTGCACAGCTCGGTGGACACGCCAATTATCTGGACACCTCAACCATGCAAATCAGTCATGGTGAAGTTGCCAAAGACACAGCCATTATCTTATCCAGTTATGGGCACGCAATTGCTTGTAGAAACTGCTTCTGGGGAGTGGGTAATAAATATCTAAGAGAACTGGCAGAACATTCAACCGTGCCGATTATGAATCTTCAATGTGATCTGTACCATCCAATGCAAGGGATTGCAGACTTAATGACCATTAAGGAAAAGGTGGAAACCACCAAGAACCTTAAAGTATCAATTATATGGGCATATGCAAAAAGCCATAAAAAACCTATATCCGTTCCTTTAACACAAGCCTTATTATTCCCAAGATATGGTATGGATGTAATATTGGCTTATCCGGAAGGTTACGACTTACCGGACTGGGCGATTGAGCAGGCGAGAGAGAATGCAAGACAAAACGGTGGTAGTTTCAGAATTACCCATAACATGGAAGAAGCTTATAAAGATGCAGATGTGGTTATTCCCAAGAACTGGGGCAGTTGGGTGAACAATCAAAGTGATGCAGTTATAGATGATCTTTTAGAATCTTATAAAGGATGGAAATGTACAGAAGAAATGATGGCACTAGCCAGTGATAACGTGATGTATATGCACGCTTTACCTGCAGATAGAGGCAACGAAGTTGAAGACAGTGTTATAGACGGTCCTCATTCAATTGTTTTTGATGAAGCAGAAAATAGAATTCATACATCCAAAGCGGTTATGGTTCTTACCATGGGCGGCAAGGGTTGATACGGCATTAAATGATGGAGGCGAGGCACCAGATGGAAAAATTAGCAGTCATTGCCATTGGCGGTAATTCCTTAATCAAAGATAGCGAACATCAATTTATTGAAGATCAATACATGGCGGTCTGTGAAACCGTCCGTCATGTGGTGGATCTGATTGAACTGGGGATAAATGTGGTCATAACCCATGGCAACGGTCCACAAGTGGGTTTTATCATGAGACGTTCAGAAATCGCCGAAGAAGTAGAACATATGCATCCGGTACCTTTGGTAAGTTGTGACGCGGATACCCAAGGTGCCATTGGTTATCAAATTCAACAAGCCATGCAAAATGAGTTTAACAAAAGAGGAATGGCAAATAAAGCGGTTACGGTAGTGACACAAGTGGAAGTCGAACCAGATGATCCGGCATTTCTAATGCCTTCAAAACCAATCGGTACGTTTTATACAGAAGTACAAATAGAACGGATTACCAGACAACATCCGGACTGGCATATGGTTAAAGATTCGGGTCGAGGCTACAGAAGGGTCGTTCCATCACCAATGCCAAAGAAAATTGTTGAAAGAGAAGCCATAGAGACACTTATTCATGCCGGATTCTCGGTGGTGGCGGTTGGTGGCGGTGGTATTCCGGTAACAAGAGATGCAGACGGAAAGCTTGTTGGTGTGAATGCAGTTATTGATAAGGACTATGCCAGCAGTTTATTAGCCACTTTGCTTGGTGCAGATTATTTCATCATTTCTACGGCGGTGGATCAGGTCTATATAGACTATAACAAGCCAACTCAAAAGGCTTTGAGTGTATTGACTTTAGATGAAGTAGAGGCCTTGAAGATGGATAATCAGTTTGCACCTGGCAGCATGTTGCCAAAGATCAATGCGGCGTCGGATTTCATTAAGGCGGGTGGAAAAAAGGCGATTATTACCAGCCCGGCTTGTTTAAGCGATGCGGTTAAAGGCGTGGCAGGAACAACGATCATCAACCGGGGGGACGGTTCTTCAGGCTGACAATTATAACCGGGGGGACGGTTCTTCAGGCTGACAATTATGAGATTGGTCCAATAGCCTCACGGTTATTGGACCTTAATTTGAGGGCAGCATTTTCCGAAAAACACTTGGAAAAGCTTTATGCGCAAGAACAAACTGACTTTTATAATGGTTGATTGGTTCTATATTTGTTCAAGGGTTTGGAAGTTACTTCTAAATCGTTTTGGTGTCATATTTTTATAAAGCTTGAACTGTTCTATGAAATAACTGGTGGTAGAGAAGCCGACGTTTAGAGCGATGTCGGTGACACTAAGCTCTGAGGTGGTCAGTAGGCTTTCAGCTTTTGAAATCCTTATAAAATTTACATAAGCACTAAAATTTCGATTCATGGCAGATTTGAAAAACCTGGAAAAATAGCTATAACTTACAGCACATAATTTTGCCATATCTTGAATAGAGATTTCTTGGTCAAAATGTTCATCCACATAATCAAAGACTTTTTGCAAGCGTTCTATATTGGTTTTGTCAAGGGCCTGAGTTAAGTTCAAGTCGAGACCTTTTTCCTGCCAACTTCTAAGAATCCAAAGAAATACTTCACCAATGTAGGTGCGAATTGCTAACTCAAAACCATAGGATCTTTTTTGATCTTCCATGAGAATTTTTTTAATTAAATCAGGTATGGGTGTGTCGGCTGTTTCTTCATAGGTAAATAATTTTTGGTGAACAGAGGTCTTCATGGTAAAGGGAAGCACATATCTGGATTCGAATACAGACTGGGTGGTGGTATAAAGTAACTCAGGATCAAACCGAATGACGATGTATTTGTTAATATCTTCCGAAGCGGCAAAAATATTATGAACTTCCATAGAATTTATTACTACCATATCGCCTACACCAAAGACATAACCTTGACCATCTAAAAAGATATTGATTCGACCGGACAAACAAAACAGTATTTCAATATGGTCATGATAATGTGAACCGACAATCAGTTTACGACCTTCAATGGCCTGAGTATGGGTTCTAAAGGGGTAAGATATACCATCTTCAATAAATTTTTCATTTTCTAAGTAGCCTTCCATAGGATTCTCCCTCATGACAAATAATTGATATTTTTTTATGATTTTATTATATTATAAATAATGATGATTAGCTATACTTAAAACATGGAAAAAATCAAATGACAGATGAAGGAGTGAATGAATTGAAAAAAATAAAAATCGGAATTATCGGATGTGGCGGCATAGCCAATAATAAGCATATGCCTGCGCTTCTAGAACTAGGCAATGTGGAAATGGTGGCTTTTTGTGATATTGATGAAGCAAAGGCTCAAAAAGCGATGAAAGAATTTGGTGTTAAGGGTGCAAAAGCTTATGTCGATTACAAAGAGTTATTGAAGGATAAGGGAATACAAGCCGTTCACATTTGTACCCCAAACAAGTCTCATGCAGAGATTACCATAGCATCTTTGGAGTCAGATAAGCATGTCATGTGTGAAAAACCTATGGCAAAAACTGCAAAAGAGGCAAGAACCATGTTAGAAGCAGCCAAAAAAACCGGAAAACTACTCACTATTGGTTATCAGAATAGATTTAGAGAAGACAGTCAGTATTTATATAAAGCTTGTCAAAGAGGTGATCTTGGTGAAATTTATATGGCGAAGGCCCATGCGATTCGAAGAAGAGCTGTTCCCACTTGGGGAGTTTTTTTGAACGAAGAAGAGCAAGGCGGAGGACCTCTCATTGACATCGGCACCCACGCATTGGATCTTACACTTTGGACCATGGACAATTATAAAGTAAAGAGTGTTAAAGGCAGTGTTTATAGAAAACTGGCGGATCAAACACAAACAGGCAATGCTTGGGGTGATTGGGATACAAAAGCTTACACTGTAGAAGATTCAGCTTTTGGTTTTATAACCATGGAAAATGGTGCCACGATATTCCTAGAATCTAGCTGGGCTCTTAACACTTTAGAGGTTGGTGAAGCTCAGACCACATTATGTGGAACCAAAGCCGGTGCAGATATGAAAGACGGTCTTAGAATTAATAAAGTGGATTTTAATGAATTAACAACGGTAAAACCAAGTCTGGGCGGCGAAGGTGTTGCCTTTTACGAAGGGACTGCAGAAGAGCCTGAAGTAATTGAAGCCAAAACCTTCTATAATGCTATAATAAATGGCACAGAACTTACAGTAAAACCGGAGGAAGCTCTGGTGGTCACAGAAATCCTTGAAGCCATCTATGAATCGGCAAAAACAGGGAAGACTATTGAATTCTAATTAACAATACATGGATAATGAATCCATTAGAAAGAGGTATATCATGAAATTAAGTGTTTTTACAGTACCTTATAGCAGTCTATCTTTGGAAGAAACCTTAAAAAAGCTTAGTGCCATGGGTGTTCAAGCTGTTGAATTAGGCGCAGGCGGTTATCCGGGTAATGCTCATCTTAATGCAAAAGAGCTTTTGGCTGATGACGAGAAGGCGCAAGCGGTTAAGGCTTTGGCAAGAAAGTACAATATAGAGATTGCAGCCATATCCTGCCACGGGAATCCTGTCCATCCTGATGCTGCTATAGCCAAGGATTTTCACGATCAATTTATCGATGCTATTTTATTAGCAGAAAAATTAGGTGTACAAACAGTCATCACCTTCTCAGGTTGTCCCGGTGATAGTGTAGGGGCCAAATATCCGAATTGGGTTACCTGTCCATGGCCAGATGATTTTGGTACGATACTGGAATATCAATGGAATGAAGTATTGATTCCTTATTGGAAGGATACAGTTGAATTTGCAAAACAACACAATGTCCATAAGATTGCTCTTGAAATGCATCCCGGATTCTGTGTATACAATCCGGAAACACTATTGCGCCTTAGAGATGCAGTTGGTGATGTTATTGGTGCCAACTTTGATCCAAGTCATTTGTTCTGGCAAGGTATCAACCCTGTAAGTGCTATAAAAGCTTTAAAAGGTGCTATTTATCATTTTCATGCAAAAGATACCAAGATTGATGAAAGAAATGTAGGCATCAACGGTGTTCTGGATAATAAAAATTATGGTGATGTATTAGGACGCTCATGGGTGTTTAGAACAGTTGGTTACGGACATGATCAAGAGATATGGAATGATATGATCAGCATGTTAAAGGCTGTGGAATATGATGGCCCTATTAGTATCGAACATGAGGATGCATTAATGTCTATAGATGAAGGTCTATCAAAAGCCATTGAGTTTTTAAAAGAAGTGATTATTTTTGAAACCCCTACAAGTATGTGGTGGGCATAATAAGGAGAAATAAATGTTAAAGCTTGGTATAATCGGTTATGGCGGCATAGCGGCCTATCATTATAAAAATCTAAAAAAGTATAAAAGGCTAAAGGTAAAAGGTATATTTGACCTTAACCCACTTAGACAAAAAGCAGGAGAAAAGGATGGCCTCATAGCCTATACTTCAAAAGAAGCATTATTGGCGGATCCGGAGATTGATATTGTTTTGGTGGCGACAACCAACGAAGTTCATAAAGAATTATCTATTGAAGCCATGGCAGCCGGTAAACATGTGATTTGTGAAAAACCAGTGACAATGTCTTCAAAAGAATTGGAAGAAGTTATGAAAGCTACCAAGAAATACAACAAGGTATTCACCGTCAACCAAAATAGGCGGACCAATAAAGACTTTGTTCTCATGAAACGTTCAGTGGAAGCAGGTCTACTGGGAGATGTCTATGTAATAGAATCCAGGGTGGAAGGTTCAAGAGGCATGCCTAAAGGATGGCGCACGATCAAAGCACTAGGTGGTGGAATGATGTTCGACTGGGGGGTTCATTTGATTGACCAATTGATGTATATGATCGATGAGCCTGTCGTAAATATCTTCTGTAAGATGTATAACATCGAGTATCCTGAAGTGGACGATAATTTTAGGCTAACCATGACCTTTGAAAGTGGCTTAACGGCCCATGTTGAGGTTTCCACCAATAATTATATTACGCATCCTAGGTGGTATGTTCTAGGGACTCACGGCACACTGAGGATTGAGGATTGGGATTGTGACGGAAAAATAGTAAGGTGCCTAGATAAAGAAAGTGTATGGGAAGATGATATTGTCTATACCAAAGCCGGCCCTACCAAAACGATGGCTCCAAGACGTCCGGAGACGATTGAGACAATCATCTTATCTGAACCAATGGATGTAAAAGACAGCATTACTAAGGTCTATGACAATCTTATAGATGCTATAGAAGGTGTCAAACCACTTACCATAACAGCTGAACAAGCTATGCGCGTCATGAGAGTTATGGAAGCCGCATTTGAGTCGGCAAAAAAGCAGCAAGCGGTTCAAGTTAAGATCTAGAATGTTGCATTATAAATAAATTCAAAACAAAACCGCCTTTGAGGATGCAAGGCGGTTTTGTTTTGAATTTATTCTATATCAAGAAATCTATTCGGTTATGGTTGCTATTTTTTCTAGTGAAAAATCTTTACAATAAAGAATGATTTCTTTTTCAGTCATAGGCTTGCCATAATAATAACCCTGTATAACATGACAGCCTTTTGCTTCTAAATACTGTGCCTGAAGTTCTTTCTCGACACCTTCAGCCACCACTTTTAGGTTAAGTGCTTGTGCCAACATGATAATGGAGTCAATAAGTATATAATCCGTATTTGGGTGTGTGATTTCATCGATAAATTTTTTATCGATTTTCAGTTCTGCTAATGGTAATTGTTGTAGATAACTAAGGGAGGAATACCCTGTACCAAAATCATCCAGTGATAATGAAATACCGTGAGCTTGAAGCTTCATAAGTTTACCCAAAATGACATCATAGGATTCAATTAGAATAGATTCTGTAATCTCTAATTGAAGATAGGCGGGTTCGAGCTCATATGAGGCGAGTGTCTCAATCAAATCATCAACAAAAGAAGCTTCTAAGAGCTGAATAACAGAGATATTTACAGAAACAAGGAAAGGCTCCTCCATGTAATCCAACATATCTAGGGCAAAACGAATGGCTTGCTCAAGAACACATTGACCTATGGGTAGAATGAGACCACTAGACTCAGCTAGTGGGATAATTTTAAGTGGCGACACGTTGCCAAGCTCAGAGCTGTTCCACCTTAGTAAAGCTTCAAATCCTACAATTTTATGGGTTTTAGAATCTATCTGTGGTTGAAAGTTTAAAGCTAATTCCTTATTTTCATAAGCTTTTCTTAAGTGAGAAACCAAGATATAATCATTTTCCATTTTGTCACCCATTTGGTGCTCATAATGTCTGTAAGTAGATTTTCCTGTTTTTTTTGCATGGTACATGGCCATATCTGCTTGTATCAAAAGTTCATCCAGATCCTGGCCGTCATCGGGGAATATACTGTATCCGATACTGGAGGTTAGTCGGATATTCTGGTCATCGATGTGGACAGGACGTATGAAAAGATTTTTGAGGCTATTCATGACTTGAAACAAATAGGCTTCCGTATCATCTTGTCTTATTGGGATAAGAAGAATGAACTCATCGCCATTAAGTCTAATAGTAAAAGTACTTTCTTTAAAATCCTTAAGTCGAACAGCAATGACTTTTAAAACCCGATCACCAAAAGGGTGACCATAGGTGTTATTAATGTATTTGAAATTATCTAGATCTACAAAAACCAATGCAGTTTTTTGGGTCTGGTTATTGGAGGAAAGTACCATTTGATCAAAATGCTGGTTTAAAAAATTACGGTTAGGCAATGAGGTCATGGCATCGTGATAAGCTTCATGCTCTAAGTTTAATTGGTAGGACAAAAGGGCATTATTTTGAGCTATAAGCTCTTCCTCAGAAGAAGTTAATTGCTCATTTAGAATCTGAAGGTTATTTTTTTGATGAAGAATCTTCTTTTCAGATATCCGGTATTTTCTAATACCGACGATAAGTAGAAAAATGAAAAGTGACATGATACCAAGAATGATTTCAATGGTTAAAACTAACTCTGAATAGGTTTCAAAAAAAGAGAACTGCTCATTTAATATCTCAATATCCTCAGAAAGGGCATTTTTATCCAGTCCAAACCGGTTTAACTGGTCTTCATCGACAGCGGTATAGACTGTTGCTTCCTTTACATGCTCTAAGTTGTCGGCTTGTTGACCCTCTAGTATTTGGATAGCCAGTTTGCCCAGTTCTTGACCTTGTAACTGGCCACTTAAAAAAGTGCCCCCTGTAATCCCGGTGCCAAGCAGGAATTCATCAATTGAATAAACAGGTACAACACTAGCAGAGGAAATTAATCGACCAAAGTGTTCCGGCGTTTCTATTAAACCATCAATCGACCTATTATAAGAAATCATCATAATAGCACTGTCTTTTTCAAAAGTTGTGACTTCAAGAAGTAGGTCGTTAAATGATAAATGGGAAAGGTTGTCTATTTCGTAAAAATCTGAGCCGAAGCGACTTAGCGCATCATAGAAAGCATTCGCTGTTCGTTGTCCGCTTTCACTTGTATCATGAATCAAATGGATTTTTTTAACATCTGGTTGTAACCGAGCAATTAATCTAAGAGCACCCTCAGGATCCATCTCTTCATAGACACCGGTCACATTGTTTGCCCCGCCTAAAATATCTATTGCTGTAGACCCAATAATGCCACTAAAGACGATGGGCGCATCATGAAAGAATTCGAGGCGAGAATCCAAAGCAAAAATCAGTCCCATGTCATCCGTGGTTAATATGAGATCAATAGGTACATCTTTATATTTATTTTTGAGAAATTGACGGTTTTCCTCAAGAAGTGAAATCTCCGGAAATCTTTTCCAATCCAAAAATTCAGTATAAATAATCGCATTTGGATAGTGTGTGTTTAGCACCTCAATTAAGCCTTGATTTTGATTGAGAGTCCACTCATAAGTAAAGTGATAGGCGTTAATAATTAATATGTTTTGGGACCTTGATGCTTCGCTGGCATTTGTATAACTAGATGCTAAAAGTAGTAAAAACAGAGACAGGAAAACAAGTATTATCTTTTTCATATATAACCTCCTAAAACCCTCATATGTAGTACCCTTATACTACAAACATAACCTTCCACTTGTATGGAAGTTAAGTTAATAGTATTGTACCATTACTAGAACAGGTATTCAAACATAACCTTTAGGACAAGATTGATTTTTTACAAGGGTTATATTATGATGATAATATGCTTTAGAGACAGAAGGAGGTTTATTATGTTCAGGGAACAGATAAGCAGTTATGCACCAGTGAATGAACAAGAGCGAAGCGATAAGAAACATATCTATCATTATATTGAACAGTTTCCATATAATATTCTTCATAGAGAAAACACCCTAGCACATATCACAAGTTCGGGCTTAATAATGAATAAAGATTTAACGAAGGTCTTGGTTATCTATCACAAGATTTATCAGGCTTGGGGATGGACAGGAGGTCATGCAGATGGAGATGAAGATTTATTGAAGATTGCCTTAAAAGAGGCAAAAGAAGAAACCGGTTTAAAAAGTATAGTGCCTTTATCTAAGGGGATTATGGCGATGGACATATTACCTGTTTGGGGTCACAAGAAGCAGGGACACTATGTCAGTGCCCATCTGCATTTGAATGTAGCGTATGTCCTGATTGCTGACGAGTTGGAGGCGATTTGTGCCAATCTAGAAGAAACCGATGGTGCAAAGTGGATAGATATTGAAGAGATGGGGCACCATTCTTCAGAACCGAAATTAATATACGTCTATGAAAAACTTATAAAAGCAGCTCAAGCATTTGATCCTAAAAAAGAGGACATAAAAGTTAGCAAAAGGGAAACGAAAAAGACCAGTGCTTACGATGCAATAAAAAATGCTGCGATTCCTATTGCCATCCATGAGACGAAAAGCGCTTACTACAAAGCAAAGCTCGTCAAAGAAATTGTAGTTAGAGGTGGTGGTGGCATTAAAGGCACTTCAAGTACCATTATTCGACAAATTATGAAACATAAAAAGAAATAAATATAAAACAATCATACTTCCATCACAATTCCATCACAATTGGTTTGTATAATACAGACATAAAGTTAATCATACTTTAAATCAAATCATAAGGAGATGGAAAAAATGAAAAAAGCAAGAAAATTGGTCGCAACAATGGGTGCTTTAGTATTAGTAGCAGCAACAAGTATTGGTGTATATGCGGCCGAAAGTATGAGTCCGGTACAAAGTCTATCAGAATTAACAGGTAAGAGTGTTGAAGAACTGTATGAAGCAAAAGGTGACTTGACATTTGGTGCATTAGCACAAGAGCTTGAAGTTGCAGATGATTTTAGGACAGACATGGTAGCGAACAAATTGGCAATCCTTGAAGAACGTGTTGCCCAAGGCGCACTAACAAGAGAAGCAGCGGATGAAATGATAGCGGTTATTCTCGAAAAACAAGAAAACTGTGATGGTACAGGCTTAAATCAGGGGGATGCAAAACTTGGATTGGGACTTGGACGAGGTAATGGCATGGGTAATGGCAATGGCGAAAAAGTTGGTGGTGGCAATGGGTTTGGAACTCAAAGTCGATCCTGTCAAGGGCAAGGAACACGCAATAGATAGCACAATATTCTAGAATAGTTCATTAATTTTCAGGAAGTCCTCAATAGAACTTTGGGGGCTTCTTTATTAATTAGGTAATTATACTAAGGTTCACGAGATAGGTGAATAAATGATATAATAAGAAAAAGAAAGAGGTAATTATATGGAGCCTGTAAAAGTTCTAATTGCAGATGATGAAAAAGGTATACGTAACATTATTATAGAGTACTTAAGTCAAGAAGGTATTGAAGTAATTGAAGCTGTTGATGGTGTGGATGCATTGAATCAGTTCAAAAATCATGGTATAGACCTTGTAATTTTGGACGTGATGATGCCGAAAATAGAAGGTTGGACGGTATGTAAAGAGATTAGAAAAGTCTCAAAAATACCAATCATCATGTTAACAGCTCGGGGAGAAGAATATGATAAACTATTAGGTTTTGAACTGGGGATTGATGATTATGTGGTTAAACCTTTTAGCCCTAAGGAACTAAGAGCCAGAGTCAAAGCTCATTTAGCAAGAAGTCAGGGCTTGTTAGACGTGGCACCAAAAAAGAAGGAGTTTATTTTTGGTGAACTTAGAATTGATATGGACGCAAGAAGTGTTTGGCTTATAGATGGTTATCTGCAATTAACACCTAAAGAATATGAACTGCTTATTTTTTTGGCAGAGAATCCCAAAAAAGTATTTAGTAGAGAACAACTATTAACGTCTGTATGGGGTTATGATTTTTTTGGTGATGATAGAACGGTAGATACACATATTAAGACTTTGAGAGAGCATCTAAAAACCTATAGGAAATGGATAGTGACCGTATGGCGCATTGGGTATAAATTTGATCCGGAGGTTAAATGATGAAGAAAATAGGTATGAAACTCTGGGTGGGTATGATGTTGTTGGTAGTCTGTATGCTTCTTCTATTGTGGCTTTTCCAAGTTGTATTTCTAGAAAAGTTTTATATGACAATGCAGATTAACAAATTAGAACGAAGAAGTGAACAAATCGTATCCAATCTGATGACCCAAGAAGGTGACTTAAATAATGCTCAAGTTATGAATATACTAGAAGAGCTTGAAGCTTTTGTATACACCTATAACACAAGTTTACAAATTGTTGATGCTACCGGTGAAACTATCTATCAGATGGATAACAACAATGAACAGCCTTTTTCAGGCATGGTCAGAAGACAAAACACTCAAGTTCTAATCAACACTCTAGCAGGAGAAAAGGCTAGAAGTCTTTTTAAACATCCAAGGTTTGATACAGATTATCTGATCTTAGGTTTACCTATTATGAGTATGGACAAAAATCACATTCAAGGCGCTCTATTGATTACAACAACGATGGCGCCTGTATCAGATACTGCCGGTATTATTAAGCATCAACTCATTTATATTACAGCAATTCTGTTCATGATATCGTTTGGAATTGCGTATATAATCTCATATCATTTGAGTCGACCAATCATGAAAATCAATAGAGCAGCCCAGGAAATAGCCCATGGGAAATGGGATATTAGTATGGATAAAATGGGAGAAGATGAAATAGGGCAGTTGGCGGATACCATAAAAAATATGGCTGCATCCTTAAAACAAACGGACAGATTGAGAAAAGAATTGATTGGGAATATATCACATGAACTTAGAACGCCCCTTAGCCTTATTCGCGGATATGCAGAAACCATTCGAGATATAAGTGGGGCAGAACAAGAAAAAAGAGAAGGGCATTTGGAGATTATTATAGATGAATCAGAAAGACTAGGACGTTTAATTGATGATATTTTAATCTTATCTCAATTAGAAGTTGATGGGGTCAAGTTAGTTCAAAAACCGATAAATATAAAAGTCCTCCTCGAGAGTATAGGGAATAGGTTTATGGATTTGGCACAAAAAAAAGCCATAAAACTTGAATTAGAACTTGAAGAAGACCTAATTGGTTTTGGTGATTATAACCGCATCGAACAAGTTATGATGAATCTTGTGGGCAATGCTTTTAATCATACCCATAATGACGGTAGAATCTCTATAAGAGCCAATCAGGTTAAAAATTACATAAACATAGAAGTCATCAATGAAGGTGTTAGAATCAGAGACGAAGATATAGAACATATTTGGGAACGCTATTACAAAGTCAATCGAATTACAGGTGAAAATCCAATTGGTAGTGGCTTAGGGCTCGCCATTGTAAAAAATATTCTGTTGGCTCATGAGGTTGATTTTGGTGTAAATAGCCATGATGACGGTAAAACTGTTTTCTGGTTTCGGCTAAAATCAGGCGTTATTGATGTCTAAAAAATAAGACGAATTAGACCAACAGCTATTACAAGACAGATAATAGGTATAATAAGTGCTAAACCGACAGGTATGAGTACGAAAAATAACAGTACACCAACAATACCCAGTGCAAGTCGAATAATACCGATGCTGACTTTAAACATTAAGCTTATTATAAGACCTAGGATAGCGAAAAATAACAATAGTTCTAACATATTCAATCATCCTTTCTTGTTCTTCTCTAGGAAAGTCTTAGACACAGACCACTCTTTTATTATTTGAGTATAAGATGTTATATTTATCAGGCCCTTAGTATAGGATTAAGATTTAATTAAAAAATTAAGTTATCAATCTTTACAAATACGAAGGCGTATGGGATTATTAAAGTAAGCAAAATACTGACATAAATTGCAGTCTCTCAAAAGAGAGATAAGAAAGGGTGACGGGATGAAAAAGGATTGGAACAACCCATTAGTGATTGGTATAAATAAAGAGAAAGCAAGAAATGAAGCTGAGAGTTATAGTTCTTTGGAAAGCTATTTGAATCAATCCTCAAAAAGACAGTCTTTAAACGGGGTTTGGAAATTTTATTATTGTAAAAACGCCACAGAACGACCAAAAGATTTTTATGATAGAGACTTGAACACCAAGGACTGGGATCATATTAATGTGCCTTCTGTTTGGGAAACGCAAGGATATGACAAACCCTATTATCTAGCCTTTGATTATCCCCCGGCAGTTAGTAAAAAGACCAAAGAGATTCCTTGGATTGATGAAGAAAAAAATCCGGTAGGTATATATAGAAGAGATTTTATTTTAGAGGAAGCATGGGATCAAAACGAGATTTATTGTCATTTTGGAGCGGTAAAATCAGCTTTTTATCTATATATAAATGGTCACCAGGTAGGGTATTCACAAGGTTCTATGACACCTTCTGAATTCAATATCACCGGGTTTGTTACACCGGGTGAAAACCAATTAACCGTTGAGGTTTATAAATATAGTGATGGTACATACCTTGAAGATCAGGATATGTGGTTTATGGCCGGCATCTATAGGAATGTCTATATCTATCAAGAGTCAAGAAGTGGCATCAAAGACTTTTATTTCTATAATACCTTTGATGCAACTTATGAGAATGCTTTTTTGCATAGCGAAATAGCGCTAAAATCCTTTAGTGATGTTCACAAACTCGAATTGTACTTAAGTGAAAAAGAGGGTGAACTGGGTGCGTGCATCCTAGAAAAATCTGAGTTATCAATGGTGAACCAAGATGTAATTCAGATTCAAAATCCCAAAAAATGGAATCATGAAACGCCAAATCTTTATTTTTTAACGTGTATCATCAGGAACGATGTAGGAGAAATTATAGAAATAAAAGGAACATCTTATGGCTTTAGAACCGTTGAAATAAAAAATGCAAGGTTTCTAATCAATGGCGTTCCAATCATTTTCAAAGGCGTTAATCGACATGAATTCAATCCGGATACAGGTTGGTACTTACCACGCGCTCTGAGAGAACAAGATATTAAGATTATAAAACAACATAATATTAACGCAATTCGTACAGCACACTACCCCAACGATCCTCATTTGTATGATCTTTGTGACCTTCATGGTTTGTATGTGATTGATGAAGCGGATATTGAAACCCATGGTGTTCGTAAAAAAAATGTACCGGGGGATAACCCTATGTGGACCCATGCTGTTGTAGATCGTATGAATCGTATGGTCCTTAGAGATCGTCACCATCCTAGTATTATCATGTGGTCTCTTGGCAATGAAGCTGGCTATGGTGATAATTTTCGAATTATGAAAAATGAGGCTATGAAATTAGATCAGACAAGACCGTTTCATTATGAAGGCGACTTGGATTTGAAAGTCTCAGACGTTCTTAGTATAATGTACCCTTCTCCGGAGAAGGCGGCACGGTATGGCAGATTAGAAAACACGAAAATAACCCTCGTCCAGAACTTGATGAACCAACTTGCTTCTGATCAGAAGGCTTTTAAGCGGGAGCAATACATGGACAAACCTGTTATGAGTTGCGAATTTGCCCATGCAATGGAAAATAGCTTAGGGAATTTTGCTGAGCATATTAAAGTTTTTGAAACATATGACAACTGGTGTGGTGGGTTTATATGGGATTTTGTAGATCAATCCCTACGAAAAGGCACTAAAGAAGATAAAGATTACTGGACCTACGGTGGTGACTATAACGAAGAAAAACACCATGGCCATTTCTGTGCGAATGGTATAGTTTCAGCAGATCGAATGCTACACCCCGCAATATTTGAAGTGAAAAAGGTTTATCAAGATTTTGAGATTCGTAAAGAAGATGAAGGTTATGTTTTGCATAACAAGAGATTCTTTACAGGGCTTGAAGATTATGAGTTTAGTTTCATTAGAAAAGTAGAAGGTTATGTGGTAGAAGAAAAAGTACTTCAGATACCATGGATTGGTCCGGGGACATCCAAGTTGATATTAGTGCCAGAAGATATTGAAAATAAGGATTGTATTGTCCATGATGTATTTGTTGCTAAGCTTATAAATGATAATTGGTACGCAAAAGCCGGTTATGAAATGGGCTTTGAACAGTTTTGTATTCAAGAGGCAGGAACTGGTGCTATTAAGGAAGGTGCTAGAGTCCAAGTCAAAAAGACGGAAGAAGGTTTATCAGTTAAAGGTGGGGACCTAGTGGTTCATTTTATGCGTGAAGATGGATTGATACACAAAATCCTATTTAAAGGCCAAGTCATCTTGGACCATAAGCTTCAAATGAATTTCTGGAGACCGCCAACAGATAATGATATGGGATTGGCTAATTTCAGACCGGAGCTTATGGGACTTATAAATAACAGTGTCTACAAAAAGTTGACGGATCATCCGCCAAAGGCTGTTCGTTTTCTCGTCAATAGAAAAGAGAACAACGTTATCATAACATCTATGTATGATGTTTCGGCTTTTAAAAAGCTAGAAATCAGATACTATGTGAACAGTCTTGGTGACCTTCAGATACGAACCATAGCGGTACCCAAAAAAGATATGATTAGGCTTGGTTTTACTACAGAGTTTAGTAATGCCTTCAATCAAGTGGCTTGGTTTGGTAGAGGCCCACATGAAACATATATGGATAGAAAAACCAGTGGTAAGTTTGGAAGGTATCATCAGGATGTAGAGGATATGCCCCATCAGTATATGCGCCCTCAAGAAAATGGTTTGAGATCGGATGTATATGAAGTCAAACTTATGGCACCTAATAACTCTATAAAAATAAAGTCTGACCAAAAACTGCTATATTTTTCCGTCTGGCCTTATAGGATGAAAACCTTAGAGAAAGCGCGACATACCTATGAGATAAAGAATGAGGGCATGGTTACACTTAATATTGATGGGTTTCATAGAGGCGTTGGTGGCGATGAGCCGGGAATGCTATCTTTACTTGAAACCTACAAGTTACTTAAACATCAACTCTATGACTATCGGTTTGTGATGAACTTTTCAAATAATGATGGACAGTAATCACATAATGTGATAATATGTATTATATAATACTCATTGTCATTTAGCGTTCATAAGGGGGCTTGAATTATGAAAGAAATTAGTAATAAGATTTTATATCATGCATATAGAGCAGGTGCTCAAGAAGTGATTCGACACAGAAACCAACTTAATAGCATCAATGTTTTTCCGGTAGCCGATGGTGATACGGGATCAAATCTTTCTTCCATGATGCATAGCATTCTAAATGAATCCAAACTGGAGAAGGATGTAGGAAATACCATGCGCTCTATAGCCGATGCAGCTATTATCGGAGCGAGAGGTAATTCAGGTATTATATTTGCCCAGTATCTAAGTGGTGTAAGCATTGGGTTGGAAAACGGTGCAGGCATAATTAATATTCATCATTATGTTGAAGCCAACAAAACCGCTGTAGATTATGCTTATGATGCTGTAGAAATTCCTACGGAAGGTACAATGCTAACCTTAATTCGCGTCTGGTCGGAAGCTTTATACCGTTTTATGAAAAAAACAACGGATTTTGGTGAACTACTTAGCTATGCGTATGGTGACATTGAAGAAGCGCTCTCAAAAACCCAATACCAGTTGGCCAGCCTTAGAAAAGCTGCTGTAGTGGATGCCGGCGCCAAAGGATTTGTTCATTTCGTAGATGGTTTTTTACGATTTCTAAAAGGTGATTATGACGCTGAGATTGAAAGTGATTTTACGGATATAGATCAAGAGTTAGAACCATTGGTGAAAATAGATCATCATGAGGAGATTGATTTGGCTCATCGTTATTGTACAGAAGCGATGTTGAAAGACTTAAAGATACCACTAAAAGATATTAAAAAAGAACTTCGTGTTTTAGGGGATTCATTAATAGTAGCCGGGAATGAACGAAGGATGCGTGTCCATATTCACACCAACCAACCGGCCACTTTTTTTGAAACACTTCGCGCGTTGGGTCAGATCACGTATCAAAAAGTAGATGACATGGTTATGCAAAGTAGTTTAGTGAATGAACGTAAATACAAAGTTGGATTGGTAACGGATTCTATTGCTGATCTTCCACAATCATTTATTGAGGCACATCAGATACAAGTCGTTAATTTAAATATTCTTCATAAGGAGGATATATATATTGACAGAATCACCATTGATAATGAAAGGGCCATACGTCTCTTAGAAGAAAGTGATGAGCGCGCGACCTCCTCTCAACCGGACAGGCAGGCCGTCCTTCTACAACTACAGAGTTTACAAGCTTATTATGATGAGATTATTGTAATTACCGTTTCAAAGGCTTTAAGTGGTACTTTCAATGTTTTTCAAAAAGCGGCAAATGAATTAGAAGTTTATCCATCAAAAATTACGGTTATTGATTCTAAACAAAATTCAGCGGCTCAAGGCTTATTGGTTATGGAATGTGCGAATCTCATTGAACAGGGTATGCCTTATAACCAGATCATAGAGACAATGCAGACATTAGTAAGTAAAAGTAAGATTCTAGTTAGTGTTAAGAACCTTAATGCGATGATTATGTCAGGTAGGCTAAGTACAAAAGGCGGTAAAATTGCTAACCTCATTAATCTTAAGCCAATCGTGACATTAGATAGCAAAGGGGAAGGTGGACTCGGTGGGTTTGCTTTTAGTCATGAGGCAAGTCTTAAGAAAATCAAGAAAAAATTGATTAAAATCAATGAGACTGTAGGTTTAAAAGCTTATTGTGTGGTCCATGCTAAAAACCTGGAAGCGGCTATAGCTTATGCAGATGGTTTGGAACAAGCTTTAGAAATGCCTTCGGCTTACTTAGAAGACGTATCCTCAATTATTGCAATAGGTGCAGGTGACGGCGCAATAGCCGTAGGTTACATCACCCACTAGGAGGAGATATTATGTTTATACAAGCTTTAATAATACTTTTTGTATATTTTTCATGCTTGTTTCTACTCGGACAGGTTTTATCGGACAACTCCATTGTTGATATCGGATGGGGTGGTGGTTTTGTGCTTCTGGCTATTGCCGGATTGATACTAGGCAAGCAGATGAGTGCAGTACATATACTCACAACGTCTTTTGTTCTTTTGTGGGGCGTTAGATTGGTTATACACTTAGGAAAACGTAATATAGGAAAACCGGAGGATTATCGATATGTTCAGATGCGGGTCAGATGGGGCAAGAATTGGCCCAGACTAAAGGCTTTTTTGAATGTATATATGCTTCAGATGGTGGTCATGTATGTTGTAGCTCTACCGATTATTGCCCTTGCAGGTAAACCAGTTGACGGTTTAGGTATTTTTTCCTTAATCGGTAGTATTGTTTTTATTATGGGGTATCTTTTTGAAGTGGTTGGCGATGAACAGCTAAGACGTTTTAAAGCCATGCCAGAGAATAAAGGCAAGATTATTACGACAGGTTTATGGCGCTATACCAGACATCCTAATTATTTTGGTGAAGCTATGATTTGGTGGGGCATATATTTGACCGTGTTGGAGGCATCCGGAACAGCTTGGACTTTTATTGGTCCGTTGTTGATTAATTTGTTTTTAAGGTATGTATCCGGTGTTCCATTGTTAGAGAAGAAGTATAAAGATCGAGAGGATTTTAAAGCGTATAAGGCGGTGACGCCGGTTTTTATTCCTTGGTTTCCTAAAAGGTGAATTAAATTAAAAGAAGTTCTATATAAATAGGTCCCATGAAAACCCTTCCACACTCTGTATGACCTTCGAAATATTTTAATATTAGTGTATAGTAACAAGTGTTCATTTGTCGCATCTCTCTATGAGAAAAGATAGAAAATGAATGCTTGTTTTTTTATCCCCTTTAATCATAATAAGATCAAAATCCCAAAATTAAGTTTCACAGATTGCCTACATCTATAGATTGCGTTGAAGCGTTCGCAACTATAGGATGTATGCAAAGCTCAACTATATAATTTTGACTGTCAAAATTAAGTTTCTCTAATTACATAGAACATATAGTTGCGTTGAAGCGTTCGCAACCATATATCCTATGTAATAGTTCAACTATATAATTTTGACTTTCAAAATCATATTTGTGCCATATTTTGATTTTATAATAAGGGTATAGCAAAAATACATGAAAAAGAAGGAGGTAGTACAATGATGATATTTGTATGGGTACTGATTGGATTTGGTATCTATTATATGCTTAAAGAACAAAGAGGGACTGGGTTTAGAAGTGGTGGTCAGTCAGGTCCGGAAGAAGTATTGAAGCAAAGGTACGCAACAGGCGAAATAGATGAAGAGACTTTTGTCAGAATGATGAAGACCATTAAAGGTTAAGGAGGAATATAAGATGATGATGTTTCAAAGAGGTTTTCAAGGTGGTTATAGAGGTGGTGCATGTTGGTCAGACGGTTACATAGGTGGCGGATGGCATATGCTTTTTATGGCGGTTGTCCTACTAACAGTCGTTTTTACAGTTATTTACCTGGTTAATAAATCAACGCATAGACAGGACAACAAAGATGTTCTTGATATTCTAAAAATGAAATATGTTCAAGGTGAACTGACTGAGGAAGAATATATGAAGAAAAAAGATCTGTTGTTAAAAAAGTAGGTAGAAAGATTTAGGATGATGGACAATTCAGTCATGCTCCTGTAAAATCAAAGTGAGGTGATTGGATGAAATATCAGGTTATGATGGTTGAAGATCAAAAAGATATTCGAGATATTGTAGTCAAATATCTAGAAAAAGAAGATTATGAGGTGCTAATAGCAGAGGATGGATTTTTTGCACTAGAACTTTTTAGTCAGTCTTTGATTCATCTGGTCCTTTTGGACATTATGATGCCCGGCATTGATGGATTTGAAGTCTTAAAAGAGATTCGAAAAATTTCTGATGTGCCGGTGATTATGTTGACAGCAAAAAAAGAAGAAATAGATAGAATAAAAGGGTTTGATCAAGGTGCCGATGATTATGTACTTAAACCTTTTAGTCCCAGAGAACTTATGGGAAGAATTAAAGTGCTTTTAAAAAGGGTTTATCATGAATCAGAGAGCATGGTATACAGGTTTAAAGATTTAAGCCTACATATGGGAAGCATGAAGCTATATAAAGATCAAGAGGAAATCACCATTACCTCTGCTGAGTATGGCTTATTGTGCGTATTTTTTAAAAATCAAGGTCAGGTTCTAAGTAGAGAACAGTTGATTAGATTGGCTTATGGTCAGAATTATGAAGGGTATGACCGCAATGTTGATAGTTATATCAAGCGTATTCGTCAAAAAATAGAAGTTAATCCCAAAAAACCAAAAATATTGATAACGAAATATGGCGCCGGCTACATGTTTGGAGGTAAATGATGGTATCGATAAGACAACAATGGCTAGGTGTCCTCATTTTTATTGCTATACTATCTGTTGCAGTTAATGCTCTAGTTCTTAGTGCGCTTATTAATCGATATTTTGTTGAATATACGACAAAAAATTATGAGGCACATGTGGAACAGATTGCATCTTATTCAAAAAGAATTTTGGAAGGATCAGATACCAATAGAGAGCAAATGGCCATGGATTTAGAAACACATCTAAGTGACCCGATTACAAGTATCAAGTTGTATGACGTTGAAGGCAGGCTTCTGATTGAAGCATCACGTAATCAGAGAATTGGCCCTGATATGATGCGTGATGGTATGATGTCTAGAATGATGGGTAGTTTTTTTGAGGAAATGGATTATGTCGAACTACAAGATGAAAGCGGTATAAAAATAGGTCAACTTAATATCTTGCGTTATAGCTCGCTAGAGAATTCTATGGCCACAAGGATGTTTAAAGTGGCGCTTTTTACAAATAGCCTTATTTCCGTAGGGTTGGTATTAATACTATCTGTTATCGTAGGCTTAATTGTAAGTAAAAAAATGAGTAGGGATCTTAGGGATACTTCTGTTTTGGCACAAAAAATCGACATTGGAGAAGATTTAGAAATCCAGTCATCCAAAGTCATGGAGATTCGAATCATTCAGGAGCGCTTGGAAGCACTTAGATCCAAGTTGAAGCTTAAACAGAGAAGTCGGAAGAATCTGACAGATGCTTTACTGCATCAAACAAGAACGCCTTTAACGATTTTGAAGTCTCATTTTGAAGGCTATGAAGATGGTTTAATTCAATTTACTGAAGATGAAATCAAAACATGTGAAAATCAGATTGAAGATTTAACGGTAATTATTGAGAACATGAGCGGTATGATTGATGCAGATCAAGATATGGATGAAGTTAGAGTTCAGGAATTTGATCTACATGCTATGCTTACTAGAATAGTAAAAGGGCTGTCGGTTCAATTTGAAAGAAAAGGCATTGCTTTGCTACTTAATAATCATGCAAAGATTAAAATAAAATCAGATCCATATAAATTAAGCCAAGGAATTTATAATATATTGACCAATGCTTATAAATATACACATGCAAAAGGTCAAGTTGTCGTAGACTATCAAGAAAAAAACGGGCATGTCAATATAACCGTAAAAGACGATGGCATGGGCATAGAAAAAAAGGAAATAGATCAGATATTTAATGCATATTATAGAGGTAGTAATGCTGTGGGAACAGAAGGTGAAGGCATAGGGTTACATGTTGTGAAAGAAAATATGAAAAGCATTGAAGGCACAGTTGATGTGACTTCAATGCTAGGGGTTGGTACTGAATTTAGTATTTGGGTTCCTAAAGTGATTGGGTGTAAACCACTTAATCTTTAGTTAAACCGACAATGGTATTCCACAAGTCCTTTAAAAAGAATTCCACCTCATCATCAGGGTCATAGATCAAACAGGGTTTGCTTTGATCATGAGCAGCTTGAGCAAAATCAATAACCTTTTCAACATTTCCATCTACTAGGATTAAGTAAACAAAAGGCAGATTAGATTTATATTGTTTTGTTATTGAAGTCTCAATACCTTCAGGTATTTTTAGCCCTTCGTCTAAAACAATTAAAATAAAGGTGTTTTCCGACAAAAGGTTAAAACAGTGGTAGCTTATAACGTTTTCTATGTTAGTTGCAGTAACAAGATAGCCATAATCTTCTATATGCTGTAGAACTTTTTCATGTTTCATATATATACCTCACTTAATTTTTGGTGAATAAAGAAGTGCATTAGAATCAACTCTCACTATAGCATCTCAATCCACTTTTTAAAAGATAAAGATAAAAAATCATAAGGTGTAAATAAAAAGACGATTAATAATTGTCTTTTTATTTATGTTATTAATTTAATTAGAAAATATGTTAATAATATAAAAATAAAATAAGTTAAAAATAAAACATATAAATACTAAAAAATAGTCAAAATAATAGCATATATTAATACAATAAAAAAGATTATTAAAAATAAGATAAAAAAATATTAAAAATTGATGAAAATAAATTGTTTTTTCCCAAAACTTATGGTATGATAATTCTAATATTATTTCGGGAGAGTGATGATATGTTACGTTTCAAAAACATGCGCCAGCGTGTTGAGTTTGCCTACGAAAGAATGAACATCGATATCTACTATGAAGGTGATT
>PGZS01000149.1 GCA_002841435.1 Firmicutes bacterium HGW-Firmicutes-3
AGCAACCACTGGCTATGGCTATAATGATCTAGGTAGAGATACCTTAGAAAATGTGTATGCTTCCGTATTTAATGCGGAAGCTGCTTTAGTTCGTCCACAAATAATTTCAGGTACACATGCGCTTCACATTGCTTTGGCAAGTCACTTACGACCGGGCGATGAAATATTATCACCTATTGGAAAGCCCTATGACACCTTAGAAGAGGTTATAGGTATAAGAAAGACACCGGGTTCCCTTGCTGAATATGGTATTACCTACAAGCAGGTGGATTTCATCGACAATATGAGCATTGATTATCCCGGTATCAAAGCTGCCATTAACGATAGGACTAAGCTGATAGCCATTCAAAGATCCAAAGGTTATGATATTCGTCCAACCTTATCTCCTGAAACCATTGGAGAAATCATTCGATTTGTTAAAAACATCAAAGCTGACGTCATCTGTATGGTGGACAATTGTTATGGTGAATTTGTAACCGTTACGGAGCCGTCTCATTATGGTGCAGATATGGTGGTGGGCTCACTCATAAAAAATCCGGGTGGAGGTTTAGCACCTACCGGTGGCTATATTGTCGGTACCAAGGAATGCGTTGATATGGCATCTTACCGTTTGACAGCACCTGGTCTTGGCAAAGAAGTAGGCGCGACATTAGGCATTAATCAGAGTCTTTTTCAAGGTCTTTTTCTTGCACCTACAGTCGTTGCTGCCGCACATAAAAGTGCTTTGTTTGCAGCAGCCGTTTTTGAAAGTCTTGGTTATGATGTTATACCGCCCAGTCAGACGGAACGTTATGATATTATTCAAGCAATTTCTATGAAAACCCCTGAGGCGGTCATTGCCTTTTGTCAAGGGATACAGATGGCAGCACCGGTAGACAGTCATGTGGTGCCGATACCTTGGGACATGCCGGGTTATGACGCACCGGTAATTATGGCGGCAGGTTCATTTATACAAGGTTCCAGCATCGAGTTAAGTGCAGATGCACCCATTAAACCACCTTATACAGCTTATTTTCAAGGTGGCCTGACATGGTATCATGGGAAGTATGGGGTAATGTGCGCATTGCAGAATATGGTCAATCAAAATATTATAGAGATAGAGAAGCAAACAAAGGATAGGACTTAGCCACATTGTTTAGTTGAGGGAGGTAATACGTATGAGTATGAAGATTGAAAAACCTTACACATTAACGAAGGACGACATACTAAAAAAACTAGAGGTCAATATAGATTTGGGCCTAAGTGATGATGAAGTATCAAAAAGACGTGCAGAATATGGTGAAAATGTTCTTGAAGCCAAAGAAAAGGTATCGGCCTTAAAGATATTTTTGCATAACACGAATAACATTATCGTCTATCTTTTGATAGTAGCATCCGGGGTTTCATTTGCTATGAATGAACCTGTTGAAGGCTTTGCAGTTATTGTTGCTATTTTGATTGCGGTTATGTCCGGATTTATATCAGAATATAAAGCTCAAAAATCAGTTGAATCCTTGCAAAAGATGACAAAAACGGTTGCAAAAGTTAGACGTAACGGAAAGATTATGGAAATAGAGTCTCAAAACCTAGTCATCGGAGATGTCTTATATATTGAAGAAGGCGATCTCGTTACAGCGGACAGTTATATTATCGAGGACAAAAATTTCGCGACAATAGAATCTGCGTTAACCGGAGAATCTGAGTCGATGGATAAGACTTCGGATTTTGTAGGTAAAGAGGATACATCGATTGGCGATCGTAAAAACATGGTCTTTACAGGGACAGCAGCAACCAGGGGTAATACCTATGCCGTTGTAACCGCTATAGGCATGGATACAGAGATTGGAAAAATCAGCGATATGATTCGCTCGGATGAAAAAACCGTAACACCCCTTGAAGATCAATTGAACCGTTTAGGTAAAACATTAATACTTTTCTCAGCGGTTGTGGCTTTAGCGGTGACGGTTCTTGGTATCTCTTATGGTGAAGATTTATACGCTATGATAAAAATAGGTATCATTATTGCGATTGCTTCAGTACCTGAAGCTTTACCAGCTGTCTCAACCATAACGCTTGCCATAGGTATGAAAACTATGGCATCACACAATGCTTTGGTGAAGAGCTTACCGGCTGTAGAGACTCTAGGTTCTACCACGGTTATATGTACAGATAAGACAGGTACTCTAACTGAGAATCAAATGACAGTTAAACATGTATATCTAACGTCCTTAGATCGTACTTTTGAAGTTGAAGGTGACGGGTATGATCCGGAGGGGGCGATTGTAGATTATGACCAAGCCCTTGAAGAACTAATCCTAGCAGGTGTCTTATGCAGCAACGCAACGCTCGTAAAAGAAGAAAATGATTACAAGATTATTGGTGATCCTACAGAAGGCGGTATTGTTGTTCTCGGAGAAAAGGCATCTCTCACAAAAAAAGAACTCGAGAAAAACGGCTATACACGTATAGGAGAAGTGCCTTTTAACTCAAAAGATAAGTATATGGTTACAGCTTATGATATGAAAGATGATGAAAAACGTCTTTTTATAAAAGGGGCACCGGATGTTCTATTAAAGATGGCTAAGGCAGCGGAAAAAGATCTTAATCAGTGGCAGAAGGTGAACGATGACATGACCCATGAAGGTATGCGGGTTCTGGCCATAGCACAGATTAAAAACTATCAGGATGCTACAGATGAAGCCTCTATGAGCAAGGCTTTGGAACAAGGTATAGAGATTCTAGGCTTTGTAGGCATAATCGATCCTCCAAGAGAGGATGTTAAAGAAGCCATTAGAGTGGCTCAAGAAGCCGGTATCCGAGTGATTATGATTACAGGTGATCATCCGGGTACAGCCGAAATCATAGCACAAAAAATCGGTATGAATAATATTGACAAGGTTATTACAGGAAAAGAAATGGATCTCATGTCAGATGAAGAACTGGCTGAAGAAATAAAGACCACTTCCGTGTTTGCACGGGTTTCTCCTGAAAATAAATTGCAAATTGTAAGGGCGTTAAATCTGGACGACGAAGTCACAGCTATGACTGGAGACGGGGTTAATGATGCACCGGCTCTTAATGGTGCAGATATTGGTATCGCCATGGGCATACGCGGAACCGAAGTGGCAAAAGAAGCATCGGATATGATTTTGACCGATGATCGCTTCTCTACAATAGTTGACGCGGTTAAAGAAGGACGTGTCATTTTTGATAACATGGAAAAATTCATTTACTTTCTATTTTCCTGTAATGTGGTAGAAATCTTAGCGGTATTTTTAAGTATACTATTTAGGCTTCCTATTCCAATTCTTGCGCTTCAAATTCTATGGCTGAACTTGGTTGTAGACGTTCTACCGGCAATGTCATTTGCTTGGGAAACTGGTGAAGGGGACATTATGAAGCGTATGCCAAGAGATCCTAAACAGGCGATTGTTAATAAAGCTTTCTTAGCTAAGATTTCTGTGAGCGGTATCTTAATAGGTGTGGGTTCATTGACTGCATTTGCTTATGGATTATCTCGAGGTTATGATATTGATACAGCAAGAACCATTGCATTTGCTACCATGGCTTTTGGTCAACTCTTCCATGTATTTAATGTAAGAAAAAAACATACTTTCGGTTTGGATAAAAGTATTCTTAAAAACCCTTTCCTAATAAGTGCATTGGTAATATCTTCCTTACTTATGTTACTTGTCATATACCTGCCATTCTTTAATGAAGTTATGTATACAAAACCACTGGATGCGTATAAGTGGTGGGTTATCTTATTAAGTGCATCTATACCGACTGTCTTGATTCAAAGTTTTGGTATTATAAAGCGCCGGTTACAACATTGCTAATCTTGACAAAGATGGCTTATATCATTATAATTTTAACGAGTGATTGAGATAAATAGAGTATGTAAGTATCAGAATAAAGGCATCATTGGTTAAAGTGTAAATACTACATAGTGAAACATAGTTTTTATACTTTAATCACCATTTAATATTAGGAGGAACTATTGTGAAAAGTTACGGATTGAATGAACTTAGAAAAATGTATTTGGACTTCTTTGAGAGTAAGGAGCATTTAAGGGCGAACAGTTTTTCCTTGGTGCCGCATAACGATAAAAGTTTACTGTTGATCAATTCAGGCATGGCGCCTTTAAAGCCATATTTTACCGGACAAGAAACACCGCCAAGTAAAAGAATGACCACATGTCAAAAATGTATACGTACAGGTGATATTGAGAATGTAGGTAAGACAGCAAGACACGGTACTTTTTTTGAGATGTTAGGTAATTTCTCTTTTGGTGATTATTTTAAGGAAGAAGCCATTGCTTGGGCTTGGGAGTTTTTTACGGAAGTACTTGAAGTGCCAAAAGAACTCTTATATGTTTCCGTATATGAAGAAGATGATGAAGCAGAAAAAATATGGCATGAACAAGAAAAAGTGCCTATGAATCACATTGTACGCATGGGTAAGAAAGATAATTTTTGGGAGCACGGCGCCGGACCTTGTGGACCCTGTTCAGAGATCTATATTGACCGTGGCGAGCAGTACGGTTGCGATGATCCAAACTGTGCTGTTGGTTGTGAATGTGATCGTTATGTAGAGATCTGGAATCTGGTCTTTACCCAGTTTGAGGCCACACCTGAAGGTGAATATATACCTCTAGCCTTCCCAAACATTGACACCGGTATGGGACTTGAACGTTTAGCGGTAATGATGCAAGAGGTAGAATCCATATTTGATGTAGATACGATTCGTGCGTTACGTGATGAAGTCTGTAAGATTGCCAAAGTGACCTATAAAAAAGAGGCTAAAACAGACATATCTATTCGTTTAATTACGGATCATATTCGCTCTGTAACTTTTATGACCTCAGATGGCATACTGCCCTCTAATGAAGGTCGAGGTTATGTGCTTAGAAGGCTTCTTAGAAGAGCGGCGCGTCATGGTAAGCTACTTGGTATTGAAGGCGCTTTTTTAGCAAAATTGGTTGAAGTTGTTATCGAAACTTCTAAAGAAGCTTATCCGGAGTTATCGGACAAAGAGGCTTATATCTACAAAGTTATATCCATAGAAGAAGAACGTTTTGCAGAAACCATAGATCACGGTCTTAGTATCTTAAACGGCTATATAGAAGAAGTTAAAGAAGCCGGACTTACACAACTGGATGCAGAAAAAGCCTTTACTTTATATGACACTTATGGTTTTCCGCTGGATTTAACCTTGGAGATCTTAAGTGAAGTCGGCCTGAATGTTGATGAGACCAAATTCAAAGCAGCCATGGATGAGCAACGACAAAGAGCAAGATCAGCACGTGAGGAATCCAACTATATGGGTACTAAAGAGACGGTGTATGATCAATTACCAGTAGAGCTTAGCTCCAATTTTATCGGTTATGAGCATCTTGAGGGTAAGTCCACCGTACGAGCACTGACTACAGATCAAGTTGTTCAAAAAGCAGTCAAGGGAGAGGAAGTTTCTATATTTGTAGACGAAACACCTTTTTACCCAACCAGTGGTGGTCAACAAGCCGATAGAGGCACCATACTTTTTGAAAAAGGTGTTGTCGCGATTAAAGACGTTAAAAAACTCATGGGTGAGAAGATTGCCCATATCGGTCATGTGGTTGAAGGTGAAGTGGCCATAGGCGATGAGGCTATACTTAAAGTTGATGTCCCATACAGACATGCGACGATGAAGAACCATAGTGCTACACACTTATTACAAAAGGCGTTAAAACATGTTCTTGGTGATCATATTGAACAAGCCGGTTC
>PGZS01000150.1 GCA_002841435.1 Firmicutes bacterium HGW-Firmicutes-3
GGTTTCCTTTCGCAGAAAGTGGGGTTAGTCTAGGTGTATTTCTTCTAGAACATGAACGCCTTCATTCTTAATAATTTGATTGAAATGGTTCAGTTCGCTCTGAGTAAAACTTTTCATATTATGTAATAAACTGTAGCTTTTATTCATAATTCTATATTTGCTCTCAGCCAATACGTTATAGTTGATGAGTTCCATTTTGATATCATCTCGTATACTATGGACAAAAGCAGCGATTTTTTTTATATTTTCATCTTTTGCGGTTATGCCGGGAATTAGCGGAATTCGAACCAATAGGTTGACTTTTCTATCGGCAAGATAATGAAGATTAAACTTGATGGATTCATTTCGCACTCCGGTGTATCTTTGATGTTCATAGGTGTCGTAGAGTTTCATATCGATAATAAAAAGGTCCACAAAGGGGATGAAGTGTTCAAGAATATCCGAATGCACATAAAGACAGGTTTCAATGGCAGTATGCAACGCTTTATTTTTGCAAGATTTAAGAATATCAAGGGCGAAATCTGATTGGTAAAAGGGATCGCCACCGGAAAGTGTAATACCACCTTTTGATTGTTCGTAGAAGACTTGGTCAGCCATTAAGATTTCAACAATCTCTTGAGTAGAAATGGTTCTGCCGTCAAAGCATAGAGCACCTGTGGGACATACAGCAACACAGGCGCCTGCATTTGAACACATCTCGGTGTCTATTTTAATATGAGAAAGTGGTTCTTTCTGTATGGAAAGGGCATTATTCTGGCAAGAACCAATGCATTTATGGCATTTTATGCATTTGTTTTCAAAATACCATAGGTTGACTTTTGGGCTGATACCCTCGGGATTGTGGCACCAGATACAATTCAGGTGGCAGCCTTTTAAGAAGACGGTGCTTCTAATACCCGGTCCGTCATGCACTGCAAATTTTTTAATATCGAAAATAGTTCCAATCATGAGATATCTCCATAGCTTGTTCGTGCAATAATTTCGTCTTGTAAATCGGTTGCCAAATCAACAAAATAAGCGGTGTAGCCTGCGACTCTTACTGTAAGGCCTTTAAAGGCATCCGGATTCTTTTGAGCGGATAAAAGATCTTCTTTACGTAAAACATTAAACTGAACATGACTAATGTTTAAATGAATAATGGTCATGAGCATAGAAGAAAACTTTCTTAACCCTTCATCGGTTTTGAAAAAATCAGGAAGAAACTTCATATTTAGTAAAGTACCGTTGCTACCATAAATGGAATTAATTCTTGATACGGATTTCAACAAGGCAGTCGGTCCTTGCTTATCCCGGCCATACATTGCGGACATGCCACCATCAGCAAGTGGGTCATTGCTTAGCCTGCCATCAGCAGAAGCGCCAACATTTTGCCCCATAGGTATATGGGCAGAAACGGTGTAAAGACCGGTGTGATAAGGTCCGCCTCTTGCATTTTCATAGGTGGAAAGCTTGTTGGAGAAATATTCCACCCATTGGTTGCCGATATGGTCTACCCAAGAAACATCATTACCATACTTAGGGATTCTATTGATAATGTATTGTCTTAAAGTATCATTACCTTCGTAATTGGTTTGTAAAGCATGTAACAGTTCAGAAGCATTTAATGATTTGTCATCATAGATCATGTGTTTGATGGTTGCAAGACTGTCTGCCAAATTGGCCACCTGAATGGCTTGGATACCTGATAAGTTATAAAGAGCGCCGCCGGCAGTGACATCTATACCCTTTTCAAGGCAACCGTCAATAACACTGGACAGGAATGGTGACGGTAAAAACTCTGCGTGCATTCTATCGACAACATCACAAGTTGTAATCATTCTATCAATAAAGTAATCCAATTGTTTTTTGTAAGCTTCTTCCAAATCATTATATGTTTTATAATCGGTCAAATAGCCGGTTGCTAGTCCTAATTGTTTTCCGGTCTGAAGGCAGATGCCATTATTAAGTGTCAACTCCAGTGCTTTGACCAAGTTAAACATGGCAGCATCGCTCCAGCCTAGATTATTGCCATGGGTTGTTAACTCGACACATCCAACGATGGCGTAGTTGGTTGCATCATCTTCCTTAATACCTTGGCGCATCAACGCCGGAATAATGCTTTCGTCATTAAATATCTGAGGCATACCGCTGCCCATACCGATGACTCTGCTACATTCATATACAAATTCAGGAGCCGAGCCTTTAAATAGTCTTGCAGAAAGATTGGGTTGTGGAAGCAATATGTGTTCTTGGGCTTTTAAGAAAAGGTAAGATAAGGCATTGGAGGCATCTTCTCCGTTGTCTGTTTGACCACCACAAGCAATATTGAACCCAATGGGAAAACCGGCAAAATATTTAGCGCTATTAGAATTTCTCAAATAAACGATTTGATTGAATTTTAGCCACAACGCTTCTATGATTTCAAGAGCCTCCGACATCGTCAGAACATTATTTGCTAGATCTTTTTCAAGATAAGGATATAAATATTGATCGGCTCTACCTGGTGAAAAAGAAGATGCATTGGACTCCATTTGTAGAATGACATATAAAAACCAGAGCGATTGTATGGCCTCGTGAAAAGTTGAAGGTGCATCATCAGCAAGCTTAAAACATATTCGGCTAATTTCCTTAAGATTATTTTTTTGGTTAAGGTCATCGATATCAATCGCCATTTGACTTGCCAAAGAACCATAGCGTTTCATAAAAGTCTGAGCAGCTGAAAGTGTAATGATCACACTCTCATAAAATATTTTATTATCCGTTGACGCATTCTCATGATGGGTTTCTGCAATTGCTTTTAATCCCGAAGGGCCAAGTTTGAGCCAATCTTCTGTGTTGGGGCATATGTGACCCTGAGCATGATCGGTTTGATTGATCTTTGCCACTTTTTTTATTTCAGATATGTCTGTGCCTATTCTATGTTTGATCATATCCTCCAAAGATTTGTCTTTCCAGAAAGGTAAAATATCTTCTCTGAAAACAGAAACATCTTCAGGTCTCACAAAGAACTTATCTTGGGGTCGACTATCTAAGGTGCTAAGTTCTTCGTCGATCCAAGAAATTCCGGCCTCCGGTGATACGACACCACTTCTTATACCTGGTGTACGATTCCCAACGATAAGCTCATCTGTATCAATATGAATCGATATTTTTTCAAGGGCTTCTTCAAGACTTTTTGCCCTTTGAAGTATTCTGGGGAGGCCCTCATTTTGTTGATAGCACTTTGTTATAATTTTGGCTTGTTCTAAGGATAGGTACCTAGGCTCACTTAAGGTTTTTTCTTTGAGACATATGATTCGATCGGTTGACTTCAGCTTTGATATTTCGAGAATGTCAGCTTTAAGATTTTTTCTCATATTCGACCTCCGGCTTTGATTGGATAAAGAAAGTTATATTTGAAACCTTTCTATATAATTGAATGGGTTTTTGAGACTTGAATAATGGATTGAAAGGATATATATAATTATAATAAAGTTTCGATTAAAAGTCAATTTCTTTCATATGGAAGAAAAAGTACTTTTAAAGGTTGACGTTTATAAGATTACAATTGTATAATATGAGTCATATGGTGAAGTCAATCTGTAAATGAAGGTGATAAAGTAAAAAAAGGGCGATGCAAAAAAGACATTTCTAAAAAGCTGTGAGAGATATGGATGCTAGTTGTGTGATTGAGTGAGGAGGAAGAAATGGAAAGTACAAAAAACTTAAATATGGAATACAATAAAAGACTAAGCCAGCTGGAAAACGAGCATAGTACCTTGAGATTCGAGACATTTAATTCTGACATTGCAATTGCTATTGGATTAAAGCTGTTGGAAAGAGCAAAAGAAGAAAAACTATCTATTACAATTGATATTTGCATGGGAAAGCAACAATTGTTTCATTGTGCTCTTGAAGGAACAGATGAAGAAAATGATAGATGGGTCATTAGAAAAAATAGAGTGGCATTAAAATTTCAAAAAAGTTCCTATTACATAAGCCTTTTGTTGAAATCTAACCATACCACAATTGAAGCGTATTATCACTTGGACTCAGTTGACTATGCCCCTTATGGAGGCGCATATCCGATAATGGATATGGAAGGGAAAGTACTTGGAACGATAACGGTCTCAGGTCTGCCGGACCATGAAGATCACCGAGTGGTAACAGAGACGATTAAGTGGTTTCTCAAGAAAAGAAGCTTCGCTTCGTTATGAGCTCTGCTCATATTTCTGAACGGTTCGACAGGAAAGGTCTTTGAAGTATTCTGCTACGCTCCAAGGCTGAATACTAAAGTATGACTTTCCTAGAGAAGAACAAAAAAATGAGGTAGCTTAAGCTGCCTCATCTTTTTAAATGGTTATAACGTTTACGTTAGAGCTCTCAAGAAAGTTCTGATCTTCAGGGCTTATCTTAGAATCGGTGATGACAATGTCGACTTCGTGTGGCTTAAATTGACTGGCAACACCGACTTCATTAAACTTAGTTGAATCAGTAACAATTATAATCTGTTGCGCTTGCTGTGCCATGGACTTTGCAACTTCTGCTCGAAAAAGATTGGTACATGTAAAGCCGGTAGATTGACTAAAACCATCTACGCCAATGAATACTTTATCTACGTGAAATTCTTTAACACATAAACGTGTAAGCGGACCAACCAATACTTCGGACTCATGTTGATATTCACCGCCAAGCAGTATTATTTTTACATTACTCAGATCTCTAACAAATCTACTGATAAAAGCTGAATTGGTTACGATTGTTATGCCACTCTTCTTGCCGAGTTCGGCAGCTAATAAAGCATTGGTGGATCCGGATTCGATTAAAACTGTTTCACCATTTTTCACTAATGAAGCAGCCATTTTCGCTATTTGGGATTTTGTTTCAAAATTAACCGAAAGTCTTCTGAGCATGTCATCGTTTGAGACAGGCATTGCGCCCCCATGGTAACGCTTTAGCATACCATCAGCCTCTAACATCTTCAGATCCTGCCTTATGGTCACTTGTGACACACTTAATTTTTCTGAAAGACTAGCTACGTTAATCTTTTTCTTTTCTGAAACTAGGTTAAGTATTGCAATCTGTCGATCGTTCAAAAAAGTCACCTTCCAAATTCTAATTCTGATTAAATGATAGTTGGTTAAAGGGTAAAAACTAAGTTTCACTAAATTCACATATATTGCATGTGAGAGTTCAACTATATGGTTTTGACGCCTTAACCATAGTTGATTGTTAAAATGATTATACTGTAGTTCTTCATAAAAAGCAATAATAAAAATCATATGAAAGCTGCCAGGCTTCATCTTGACAATGAAAAGCAGAAAGACTGCGATCGTATTTTGTTGCGTAATATACGAAAAACGGGATAAATGGCGTGGTTGATGCAATGTATTGTACAGTTAAGTGAACTAGCAACCTAATAAATGAAAAAAATGCACAAATTTCTGTTGCAATTAACAAAATAATGTTATATAATTGAGCCATAAGCATTTCATATGAAAGTTGAATAGGTTATTAAAGCAAGTAAAACATACATCATATTGTATATAATAAGAAAAAGTACAGAAAATTATTATGAATATGTTCTATAGACTCAAGTATAGATTTCCTGATGATTTCCATAAATCTGTTTCTTGGTCTTTGGATAGATGTAACATGCTACTATTATAGTATAATTTAAGGAGGAATATGTAATGAAGTTAGTAAACAAAAAAGTTATCGGGGTATTACTAGTATTTGTTAGGTCTTTGCTTTGGCTGGTTGTGGAGATAAAACAGAAAAAGCCACTGAAGTAACAGAAGTAGGAACGGTTGAAGAAACCAATGCTGAACAAACAGTTGCAGAAACTGGTGAAGAAGCTACAATTGCTTTCATTTGTGCGGACATGGGAAATCCATCACAAGCTTATGCAGCATCGTTATTTGAAGCATATGCAAAGGACTATAATCTAAAAGCTGTTGTGTTTAATGCAGCTGGTGATGCTCAACTTGAAGCTTCAAGTGTACAGCAAGCAATTGCTCAAGGTGTTGCAGCGATTTACGTGAATCCAAACGACATAAATGCGATTCTTCCAGCTTTACAAGAAGCAAAAGATGCAGGTATTATTGTAGGTATGTTTTCATCAGACGTTCCTGTTGGATCTGAAGACCTTCGTGACTTCTTCGTTGGTGTTGACGATAATCAGGCAGGTGTTGAAGCAGCTAATGCATTTATTGCAAACTTTCCAAATGGTGCAAAAATTGTAGAAGTTGGTGGGCAAGCTGGTCATGATGCTCAAATCAAGCGTCATGGTGCTTTTGAGCCTGTTATATCTGCTTCTAACATTGAAGTATTAGGCTCTCAAGCATGTGATCAATGGAGTACGGATCAAGCATTAGCGATCATGGACGACTTTATCGTTAAGTATGGTGACCAGATCGAAGGCGTATTCTGTCATTGGGATGGTGGACTTACAGGTGTCATTCAAGCTCTTGATGCAGCAGGCATGGATACAAAAGGTATGTTCTTGGTTGGTATTGATGGAAGCCAGTCAGGTGTTCAACAAGTAAAAGACGGAACTCAAGACTTAACA
>PGZS01000151.1 GCA_002841435.1 Firmicutes bacterium HGW-Firmicutes-3
CGGCTTATATCTGTAATAATAACTTAATCTACAATTTTTCAAGGGTTATTGATATCCAGGACATTGATCGGTACGAGATGAAGAAAAAAACGTTGGATACATATTCTCTAGTTGTCCATATGAAAAACAAAGAAGTGCTGAAGCTGGGTCTGAATGATTTTAATTATCATAAATTTCAATTTCAATTGAATAACTGAATGATAAAGAAATTTCAAAAAAGAAAGGTCATTATTGTGCGGATATTAAAAAAAATCTACCCATAGCTGGTGATAGCATTAGAGATGGGTTATATTAGTATCATCTTAAAAGTGAAAAATCTGATAAAATATGGATCTTATGATTCAAACTTTAATTCCCCCTCTTTTGAACATGTCATATTTAGACTAATGGAGAAGTCATGTTGTTGAAAATATTATTCAAAAATTTTCGCAGTAGTCTAAAAGACTATTTGCTATTTTTCATTCATCAGAGTCTCATGGTCGTTATTTTTTTTGTGATGACATTTTTTTATCGAATTGCCTTCAAGGTGAGAGAGATGGATAATGTTAGTTCGCTCGCTTCTTTTATTTATGCTGCAGTTGCAATTGTCGTAATCATTACACTGGTATCAACCAATATGAACTTGCGAAATTATTTGATGATACGGAATAAAGATTATAATTTTTTAGCGATCTTAGGTATCCGTCCGCAAATGCTGTATTTAATATTGTGTGTTGAATTTGCAATGGGAAGTTTATTGGCGATTCTGGTTGGGCTTTTGAGCGGAAGCTTTTGTGTGCTTGGAATTGCTAATTTACTTACTAAGGCAGGCTTTCAAAATGATATTTTATTGGTCTCAATTTGGAATTATCTTAATAGCAGTTTCATATTTATTGTAATAATCGTGATCTGTATAGCTGGTAACGGTAAATATTTTAGTCGATCAGGCAATAAAGAAAACTCTGAAAGCACCATAGAATGGGAATCATACAAGGCTTATGATTTACCCTTCTTGTTAATTGGATGTCTGATTGTAATGGGTATTCTGGTTAACCTGTGGTTTTATTACAGTGTGCTTAATAGCCTCATTTCGATGGTGCTTCTGGTAGGGAGTGCTTGTTTAATTGTTTTTTCAGGCAGTCGGTTTATTTTCAAAAAGATGAGAAAAAATAAAAAATGGTATTATCAAAATTTACTAACCAGTAATCGTATGATGTATCAATTTAACAAGAATAAAAAACTCTTGTTTACAATATTCAGTCTGAATTTTCTGATATTTTATTTAATGGGGAGTATCACATCCTCATATGGAGCTTTAATCAACGCTGAAGATCAGGAAAGCTATCCTTACGATGTTGTTGCGATATCAGAACTTAAGATGGATGAGAATGTAATTAATGAATCTGGGATAACAGCATTTGAGACGATACTAATTCTGCCAGTATATGACTCAAGTGACAATAGCGAGCCTCATTATTGGGGGATATCGCTTAATAGCTATTACAAATTAATGGGTAAAGAGGAAGCACTGGCTGGAAAAGAGATTATTTTAATATCACAGCAAGAAGGCGCTCAAAATAATGCGACAACTGCAATGAAACGCGTCTTGACGATAGCGGGGAGTAGCAGCAATTATCAGATTCAGAAGTATTTTCAGGAAATAATCTTCGGCAAAATATCAAACAAGAATTTAAACAACATCATTGTTTTTAGTGATGAAGAATTTCAACAGAAATATTCTGATTCCAATAATGAAATGACACTCTTCCTCGGGGAAATCCCGATGAATTTTGACAAAACTGCATTTGACCAGAGTAATTTATTGGTGACGGTGTATAAACAAGATCTGCTTCAACAAATTAAAAATGAAAATCAAATAATGTTCCTCATTTTTATCTTATTAGGTTTGATCATGATGATTCAATTGGGAAGTTCGCTTTATTTTCGCTTTTTTACCGATAGAAATCAGTTTTTAGCGGATGCAAGATTTCTGAAACAGCTTGGTATGACCGACAAAGGAATAAAAAAAATATATACTAAAGAGACCGCTATGCTGATATTTTTACCGATTGTGACTTCTTTTTTATGGAGTGGGTTTTTCTTTTGTGCTGAAATGAAATTTCAAAATGTCGATTTTTTAGAAAACAGTGGTTTATTTATGGCCTTTGGCATCAGCTATTTTCTGATTGAATTGGCATTTTATAAAATATTAGAAAGGCAGCTTGTTTCGCATGTGAGTTATGGTTGAGAAAAAATGGATATTTTGCAAATATGCAGTCTGAAAAAAAAGTACCGGAAAAAAATATCAAAAGGGACAGTGGTCGAAACAGTGGCAATTGATGATCTTAACTTTAAGATTGAAAGCGGTTCATTTATTAGTATTATGGGAAAATCGGGTTGTGGAAAAACAACGTTGTTAAAATTAATTGGTGGTCTCGATACGCCAACAGAAGGCGAAATACTATACAAGGGCAAGCCATTGACGAAATTAAGTCATGATCAGCTGGCTCAGTATCGCCGTGAACAAATTGGATTTGTTTTTCAGGACTATAATTTGATGGATAGTCTGACAATAAAAGAAAATATAATGCTGCCAATGTTATTGGACAATAAAAAGCTGAAAGAAATTGAAGAAAGTGTGATGTATTATGCCCAGCGCTTTGGGATCAGAAAGCACTTAAATAAATACCCAGGGGAATTATCAGGAGGTGAACAGCAACGAGCCTCTATTTGTCGCGCCTTATCAAATAACCCGAAATTGATTTTGGCTGATGAACCAACCGGAAATCTGGACTCGCAATCATCAAAAGAAGTGGTGAGGTGTCTTAAAGAAATGAATCAGGAATTGGGAAAAACGGTAGCTCTGGTTACCCATGATCCCTATATCGCCAGCTTTGCGGATGAGGTAATTTTATTAAAAGATGGTATAATAGAAAGATGCCTCGTTAATCATATGGAAAAGGATCAGTTCTTTAAAATACTGACTAAACATCTTAATGCATTTTGAGTAAATATTCTGTGCGATTTTTAGTGCCAATTCAATAGATTGCTGCATTTCGAGAACCGCTAATTAAAGTTTTAGAAAAGGGGGGCTTGTCTTGAACTCATTGAAAAAAATCAAGCCATTTAAACCATATCTGATCATAATCATTCTTGTCATTTACATTGCAGTTATTGGCAATGGAAAGATCATTGCGTCTGAAAACCAATCGTTTTTTTATGCGGGGTTCATCAGACTCATTGTCGGTTTGTTAGTTGGTGTTTTTTTGTATATATTCAATTTAGATGATTTAAGATTGACTTTGAAAACTAATGTGCATGATTTAATTATTGCGATATTCTTGATCTTGTTTTATTACGCTCGTTATATCTCAATACTTGGCTTTTATGTAAATATTACAATTTCAATACCATATTTATTAGTTAGCTCACCAGTTATAGTATATGTTTTTCCAGTAGTAGCAGGATATTATTTCTCAAAAGGATTCGTTTCAACCAAAAATAATAGCGATGTGGGTAACTGAAATCTTATAGTTAATGCAGTTAAGTTGGATCTGTAAGGAGAATGGTGAAAACATGAAAAGAAAGTACGATATCGATTTAACCTTGTTAATTATGATGATGATATTATTCATTGCTACGGCAACAAAGATAGCTTATCATGGTTACGTAGTCGCCTTTACTGCTTTTTTGATTTTTTCAATTTATGAAAACATAAAATTTAAGATAGTTCTTGAATATCCTATGAAGGGCGTCAAAGTATTTTTGAAATAGCAATATTTATAATGGTTTTGACTGGAGAAATTACATTCATTATAAGCCTGGTAAACGTAGTCTATGTCAATCCAAATGAGAATTTGGATATAGATTGTATATGGCTTGTTAATATTGCTAATAAACACATGCATATTTACGACCACTTCTTACATCCAATCGGATCATCTAATCTATCATTTTAATAAACCGATAAAACTTGAATTTATTTCAGGATATGAAGTGAGAGAAAAAGCACTTGATACCTATTATTGTAACATCTACCTGAAGAGTGACAAGATCCTTTCTTTAAGGTTAAGCGAAAGCAGTTACCTGAAATTAGAACATTAATGCTAAAAATCATTGCTACAAAATGTAATACGAAATAACACAGGTATTTTTGCCATGTCGTGTGGATTCGTGCTTGATCTTATTGGATCTGGAAGTAGAAAGAGGAACTGAAATTGTCACATTACAAATCAATGATAAAAATTGCCATAACGCCCTGTCTTATTTTAGGCCTTGTTATTTTTAGGGACTATTTTATAAGATATCAGGCAGCTAACCTGCAATTTAATTTATTATGGTATCGCGTTTTGTTTGACTTATTTCTTTACATTTCAACAGGAATATTGCTGGCCGGCTTGTACGAGCGCTTTAAGAAAATTCGGGCGCTGAGAATGACAAAGGTTGTTTTGTCAGGTAATATTTTAATGTTGATGCTGTTTTGCGGTGTAAGTTATTTTGGCGTTCTATATTTTGCCAGCATCAAAGAATTTTTTGTTTTTGATTTTATTTTGATGGGCTATTACGCTTATTTATTGATTGATAGTTTAAGAAAAGAGGACTTGACATGAATAAAAAGATGATAAAAGTTTGTTTAATGATCGGCTACCTGTGTTTTTTTGTATTGATGGATTTTTGGGTCATAGCCATCCAAAACAGCTTTAATCCGCTGGAACTGAGGAGCGATATTTTTCATTACAGTCGTTTTTGGGGGATGATGCTGATTGTTTTTTTAAAATGGTTTATGCTTGGCTTTCTGCTGCATTTTATGAGCAAGAGCGGAAAGCTGAGATTTAAAGTTGACATCATTTATCTTGCGACTGCACTGACATTGGCAGCGATATATTTTATGATAAATTTATGCATCCTTGTTCCGATACCAATGATTTATAACGGAAAATTTATGACGCAATTAATTTGCCTGATTCCGATTTTATCTGGATTCTTTATGTTTGAGAGTTTGTTTTCAGGTAGGTCGTCTGCAAACACTGACCAATAAATTATAATTTTGTATAGCTAAAAAATAGTGAAGAGTTTTCATAGAAAGGAAGCGGTTGTTTTGCGAATTTTAAAAAAAATCTACCCATACATGGCGATACCATTAGTGATGCTCTACATTAGTATTATTTTTAAATTGAAAAATCTGATGAAATATGGATCTTACGATTCGAATTTTCACTCGACGCTGCCATTTTTTATTGACAATTTTGCTTTTGCACATATTGTTACCCTACCACTGATTAGCATCGTATTCGGTATTTTACTTGAATTGCTGTGTAGAAAAACGGTTTCGTTAAGGGTAAAGATAAACGGTCCTTTTCTGATTATTGGTCTAATTTTTGCTTTTTTCTACGCCATATATTATACACCGATAGCCGATTTTTTTGTGCAGCTGAATTTTTTACCGATTTTCCTAATCACGGATGCGCCAGCCTACTATCTAATTCCAACCCTCGTTGGGTTTTATTTATCAAAAGGCTTGCTTGCTCCAAAAGAAAGTGAAAATGACTAAATTTGATTAATGATCATCCGCTTTAGGAGAACAAAGGTGATAGAAGTACACAATACCCCCGCTCTGGCATTTGCCGGAGCTTTTTTTAGTCTATACAAAAAAAAGCGGCTGTGGGATAATAAACAAAACGGATACGAGTGAGGACACCCAAATGAG
>PGZS01000152.1 GCA_002841435.1 Firmicutes bacterium HGW-Firmicutes-3
ACTGATTCCTTTGAATTTTGGCATTACTCTTGTTGTTTCAACATTTTGAGCCATAAGGGCATAAGGTAAGGCTTCCGCAACGTCAGCCAAGCCGCCGGTAGCGGCATATGGAACGATTTCCGGTGATACATACAAAACATTTAGCTTATCCGCCATAGCAGTTCCTCAACTTTCATATCAATCTATTTAATTAATCATTCATGCTTAGGATTCATCGCATATTGATTATTATATCATAAATCTAATGAAGATAACAATGAATGTCCATTATATCTAACTTATTCTTCTACAGCTCTTCTACAAGATACCCTTTTTGACGTAATTCATTTTCAATGACATCCAATATACTTTCTGATTTTGCCTCTACTGTATGATAGTGATTGCCTTTAGTTAGTGCCATAAGCGGTACAAATTCTTTACTCAAAGTTCTTATTAGAAAGTCATTCACTTGTCTTCTTGAGCCAAGATGCATATCCACTGAAATCTCACCATAAGCCAGATGGCTAACTATGGTATTTAACAACAAACCACCATTATCAACTACAATATAAAGCTCATCTTCGATGGCATCCTCGGGGTGTTTTACACAAAAAACTCTTTTAAAGGTGTCCGTTTTAACCTTATAAATTCGATATCCTTCTGATGTGGATATGATTTCAACACCTTGTGCTCTAAGCAAGGCTATATCCTGTACAATTACCTGACGGCTGACTTCAAACATCTTAGCCATTTGCGTCCCTGTTATCGCTTGAATATTATCCTTCAAGACTTCCATAATCTTGTCTCTTCTTTCTAATCCATCCATATTTCACCTTTTCCTCTTGTCATATATCGTTGTAAAAGTATCAAAACTATATCACTAAAATCTCATCTAACGGGAATCTCATGATGAATTTGACGCCATCAAAGGTATTACGAACAATATAGCTAATCTGATGGTGGTCAAATACTTTACCTGCAACCGCAAGACCTATACCTGTTCCTTCTTTTCCTTCACTGTTCTTACCTTTATAAAAACTTCCAAATATCTTTGGAATATCATCATCTTCAATGTTTGGACCTGTATTACTTATGGTGACCGTGACACAACGATCTACAAGTAATGTTTCAAATCTAATAATCGATCCTTCATCAGCATATTTTATGGCATTATTTAATATGTTTCTAATGGCTTGTTCCAATTTAATTCGGTCACCTTTAAACATAATCGGTGTTTTTAATGTTTTATAATGAAGACTTTTATCGGATTGAATCAGTAGTGTTTGATAGGCTTCCTGTATATGGTCGAAAAATGCTTTCAAGTCCATTTCTTCTTTTATAATAGAAAATGTACCTGCTTCAAGTTCAGAAAGTTGTAACAAGTCCTTTATCATATGACTCATCTTATCACTTTCTTCATATATAATCTTATAATAATCTTTACGCTCTTCATCGGATTCGACAACACCGTCTTCAAGGGCTTCAATATAACCGTGTATAATGGATAAAGGCGTTTGAAGTTCATGCGACACTTGAGCTACGAATTCTTTTCTTAGAACATCTAAAGCCTTTTCCTTGCTTAATTCATACTGAAGCGCTTTAATCGTGGCATCTAGCCTAGTTGCTAATGCGTTAAAGGTAGCGCCTAATTGTCCGAACTCATCTTTTCTATCTTCTTCATACAGTACATCGAACTTGAGTTGACGTAGTTCATTTGCCATTAAGGTGAGTCTTTTGATTGGACGTGTCATATTTGTAGATATTATACCCGCCATAATCATAGCAATAATCAAAATAATAATACCCACATAACTCATAAAAGCACTGATCGCTTCAAGTGTCTGGTCCATTGCAGTTATAGGAATCTGTAACATAACAACACCGTTACTTGAAAGTCGTTCACTGTAAACGAGCCATCTGGTTTCTTTGACTGGGTAATTGGTTTCAAGGATGTAAGCCTTAACCCCATTTACTTCAATATTTTTTATAATTTTTCCCTTTGAATATTTTAACACATCTTCATCGGATATAACAATACCTGCTTCAGCATCATATATGCTGATTTTACCTTCAAAATTATAGCCCAAATATTCAAAGTCTTGAATTCTGTCTATAGGTGATGGACTCACTTGAATAATTGTTTCTATCTGTTGAATGGTTTTTTGCATGGTAGTTACCTTTTGTCTGTAGTAATAGGGTTCAATAAAAAACTCCATGCTTAACCATAGTATGAAAAAGATAATAAGGACTAACCCTAAAAAAGCAATGAATAATTTACCCCTAATTGTCTTCATATTTACACCTCAAACCTATAGCCTACACCTCTTACTGTTTGTATACGATCACCTTCGACACCCATTTTCTTCCTGAGTCGTTTGATAACCGTATCCACTGTCCGATCATCTCCAAAATAATCAAATCCCCAGACTCGGTTAAGAATCTGTTCCCTTGAAAGAGCTTGGTTAGCATTATCCACAAAGTACATTAAGCAGTCATATTCTTTAGGACTAAAAGTCATATCTTCTCCATCAACCAGTATACGTCTTGCGCCTGTATCAATCGACAATACCCCAAATTGCATTTTTTCATTGGTGGAAGTCACATTGGTTCTTTTCAACAATGCTTTTATCCTTGCCATCAACTCTCTCGTACTAAATGGTTTTGTGACATAATCATCAATACCAACATCAAATCCTTGAAGTTTATCATCTTCTGCAGATCTTGCTGTTAGCATGATAATCGGAACTTGACTTGTCTTTCGAATCTCCTTGCTCACTTCATAGCCATTTTTAAAAGGCATCATGACATCCAAAACGACTAAATCAATGGTTTCAGTGTCAAAAATCTTTAGAGCTTCTATACCATTAGAAGCTTCATGAACATGAAATCCCTCAAGGAAAAGATATTTTTTAATAAGTTTTCTTAGTTTTTCTTCATCCTCTACAATTAGAATGTTAATCTGATACATTCAATCACTTCCATTTTCTATTTAATATTCATTTCATTTGGTTTATACTATTTATACTATACCAAATTATTGTGACAAAATTATGACGAATTTCGTCCTTTATTTCAACGTTATTTTGTGTTATATTGATTGAACTTAGCAATTTTTTTTGTTAAAATAAAGTTGACTGATAAACGACTGATGAAAGGAGAGATTATTATGAAGTATATCCGACAGTACTGGGACACTGCGTTGGCCCTTTTACTTTTATGGTGTATTATGAACGGATCCTTTGGACTTTCTACCCTCATATCGGGTTCAATTGCCTCGCTTGTTACTGTCATCATGGTTCGTCTCTTGTTTTCTAATAATGACCATGTTAAAAATTATCGAGTGCCTCTCTATCTTTTCTTGTGGTTTTTTATCGTTTTAATTTATCAAATTATCAAATCTGCCATTTCTACTGTTATCTCAATATCAAAAAATAATATTGATCCAGTGATTATTGAACTCGACACATCTCTCAATAACCACTGGTTTCAATGTCTTGTGGCCAATAGCATAACCCTGACACCAGGTACTGTCACAATTGATAAGACCAATCACCATCTCATTATTTTGTGGCTTTATCCAACCACCCATGACAAAAAGGCTCAAGCTGAAGCCATCTTTGGGCCTTTTGAAAGAATACTAGAGAGAGGAGACAATTATTAATGTCTTATTTGATGTTTACTCTATTACTTTTGTCATTACTTTGTCTTCTTAGGGTGCTTATTGGTCCAACCATTTGGGACCGTATCTTAGGCTTCAATCTTTTTTCTGCCATATTTATTCTAATTATTTTGCTTTATACCGTCATTGAAGATCAATCTTATTTGATCGATGTAGCTTTGGTGTATTCCCTTCTTGGTTTTATAAGTATTGTTTTTATTACTAGGTTCTTACAAAAGAAAGGGGATATATAATGACTGCTCATGAAATTGCCGGAATGATTTTTATCACCATCGGTATTCTTTTTATAATTATTGGATTATTTGGTTTGTATCGTTATAAGAATTTTTATACACGCGCTAGTGTTTCTTCATTAATTGATAGTGCTGGCTTTTTATTTATATCTGTTGGGATCGTTTTATATAAAGGTTTATCGACGTTTTCTTTGAAAATGTTATTTCTAATTTTGTTAACCTTGCTGCTTAACCCTTTAGCTAGTCATTTTACCGTTAGAGGTGCCTATTTAAGTGGTCATCGACCTAGAAAGGAGCACTGACATGTTGTACATTGTTCTATTTTTGATGGTCGTTTTCGCGATTGCATCGATTCAAACCAACAGCTTAAGACATGCCGTAATTTATTTATGTGTCTTCTCTCTTCTTTGTTCTTTTGCCTATGTGCTCTATCAGGCGCCAGATGTTGCAATGGCTGAGGCTGTTATCGGCTGTACTTTATCAACTGTTTTGTATCTGGTCGCTATAAAAAAATACCGTGTTTTTCGCGTTTATTATTCTGGACATGTTACTTTACTTGAAAAACAACCAGAATTTAATGTTCTAAAAAACAATCTCACAACGATGATGGATAACTTTTTAAGAGAGCATGAACTGGAGCTGGATTTGATAGATACTAAAGAAACTTTTGATGAGATCCATGGTAATCACGACTATGACGTCATTGTTGAGCATGATAACAAAAGCATTACTATGTTTGGCTCCCAGTCCAATTATCTCTATGACGGTTTGGTAACTTATCTCATTGAGCATAATGCATTTGATATTGATTACGAATATATACTTGAGGAAGAAGGGGATGAGCTATTATGAGACGTATAGTCACTGCAGCCTTTATAATTGGCATATTCCTACTCATTATTTCTGTAAATGTTATACCTCTTGAGTCGAGCACGGATCTTTTTCATTACTACATTAATAATTTCAAAGCAGATACAGGGGCAGAAAATAGCGTTACTGCCATATACCTTAACTATCGTCTCTTTGATACATTTTTTGAAACCTTGCTTTTACTCGTATCCGTTATCGGAATCATTTATTTTTCTAGACATGAAGGTGATTATTAATGGGCAAACATTCTGAATTATTTGCACAGACTATGGGGCTTGTATACCCCATTATCATATTATATGGTCTTTACATTATCTATAATGGCCACTTAACACCTGGTGGTGGTTTTCAGGGTGGTGCCATTCTAGCCGGTGTTTTTACTATACAGTATCTGACAACGGATACTAAAAATGTTAGTCTGGATATACTTAACCGTATTGAAAAGTCCATTTATCTTTTGCTCTTAATGACCGGTATATTGATTGTATTCTATATGAATCAAGAATTGACCCTGATCCAAAAGAGCTACTATCTTTTACTGATGAATACCCTTATTGGTGTTAAAGTTAGTTGCGGTTTAACCGTCATTTTTTATCGATTTGTACTTTTTGAAAGTAGGTAATCCATATGGAAAGATTATTTAACGGTGAGTCTGTCAGCATCCTTTTATTCCTAATTGGTGTCTACGGACTCCTCGCACGACGAAATATCATTAAAACGGTTATTGCTTTGGCTATTATGCAATCTGCCATCATCCTCTTCTTCTTAACTATCAATTATGAAGATGGACGCATCCCACCTATCGGAGACGTAACCATACATACAGCGGTGGATCCTATGCCACAAGCCCTTATGATTACAGCAATTGTCATTGGTGTGGCGGTATGTTCATAAGCTTATACCATCATTACGGGACTACAAATTGGCTTAAGGTCATCAATAAAAGACGTGAAGATTAGATGAGGTGATATATGTCATTATTTTGGTTGGTCGTTCTCCCAATAATAACTGCATTAATTGGTTATTTGAGTCATTATAAAAGGATTAATATTTTACTCGGCATTGCCCAACTTTGTACGCTAGGTATTGCAATCTTAACATTTATTAAGGTTATACTGTACGGACCAATGACTCAGGCACTCGGCGATTATCAAGGATCTATCGGTATAAATCTGGTTGCCGATCCTATTAGTAGTTTTTTTGTGGTTCTTACTTGTTTCTTATTCACAGCCATGTTGTTGTTTAACTACCATAAATCTTATATGAATAGGCTTTTTTTATTTCTTTTCCTGACACTGCAAGGTCTTATCGTTGCAGTTTTTCTATCAAATGACCTATTTGATATCTATACTTTGCTTGAGGTTTCAACTGTTGTTGTAAGCATTCTGATTATGTACAAAAGAGACAGCCAGTCTATTTATGACGGCATGGTTTATCTCTTGACGAATCTCGTTTCAATGGCTTTTTTTCTTTTCGGACTTGGCTATATCTATAAGATATTTGGCACTTTAGACCTTACCGCTATAAAAGCTGCCATACCTTATGTTGAAAATACAGATACATTAATACTCCCATATGCTTTTCTTATTACGGCTATTGGCCTTAAATCCGCATTAATGCCATTATTCAGTTGGCTGCCACGGGCACATGGTACCCCTTCAGCGCCTTCAATTGTTTCAGCTGTTCTATCCGGTATTTATGTTAAAGGCGGTGTCTATTTATTCATACGCTTCCAGGACACTTTTAAAATGGGTTTGGACACATCCTACATTTTTATATTGATTGGTTTTGCTACTGCTGTCATCGGTTTCATATTTGCTTTGTCACAAACAGATCTTAAGCTACTCTTAGCCTATTCAACCGTCAGTCAAATCGGACTCATTGTTTTTGGTCTCTCTCTCGGATCAGATTATAGTTACTATGGTGCTGTTTATCATATTATGAACCATGCTGTTTTTAAGGCTACTCTATTCTTGACTGCCGGTATGATCATTGAGGAATATGAAACAAGAGATATTCGGAAAATAAAGGGACTTTTTAAGCGTATGCCTTTTGTCGCTATTATTGTCTTAATCGCCATTATGGGTATAACCGGTGCCCCTCTATTTAATGGCAGTGTTTCAAAATCTCTTATTCAAAAAGGCATCTCCTATCAGTCTTATCTAGAATATGGACTGATCTTTATTAATCTTGGAACCATTATCACTTATATCAAGTATGCTACTATATTAACAGGCGATCATCAGAAGGGCCCTTCTGTTAGATGGAATCAAAAAGTTGCCTTAAGCGTATTAGCCTTTGCCTGTATTTTGGGTGGGCTTTTTGGTCAGTGGTTTGTCAATATTCTCTTTGACTTAGATATTGCTCTAAGTTTGACAGATCTTCTGAACAAAGGCGGTGTTTATTTAATAAGCTTGCTCATAGGTTATACTTTTTTCAAATACTGGTATCCAAAGATACATTTTTTCAAAACCATGCGAGAAATCGAACTCAGCTTTAATGAAATTATCTTTACAATAGTTTTCTTCTTTGGAAGCTTTTTAAGCTATTTACTTGTAGTTTATTAAGGTTAAGGTGTCAAAACTATATAGTTGAACTTTCAGATATAATATATAGTTATGAATGTTTCTACATAACTATATATTGTATCTGAATTAGAGAAACTTAGTTTAGTCCCTTCAACCTTTTAGTTAATACGTCATATAGATAAGGAGGCCTGCAATGTTTTTATTTTGGTTGGTTCTTTTACCTATTCTTTCCTCTATAGTTGCTTATTTGAACAAACGTCAACTTGCCGGTTATTTACTTGGTCTCACCCAATTATTATTGTTTCTCATGGCTTTATATACCGCCTTTAATGTCTACACTTTAGGTGACATCATCTACAGTTTTGGCGATAATACTGTAAGCATTGGTATCAATTTGGTGGCAGATAAAATCAACATAATATTTATCCTTCTGTCATGTATCTTTTTCCCCATTATGTTACTTTTTAACTATCACAAATCCTACATGAACAAGCTCTTTCTCTTTCTTTTTTTAGTACTTCAAGGGTTAATCAATGGTATCTTTCTATCTAATGATTTATTTAATTTATATGCTTTAATCGAGGTTTCTACCATCACCGTCAGCATACTCATTATGTACAAGAAAACCAGCCATAGTATCTATGACGGTATTTTATATTTACTTATTAATCTTGTTTCCATGGCCTTCTTCTTATTAGGTATTGGATACATCTATAAGATATTTGGTACCCTTGATCTGACCCTCATCAAACAACAGTTGACGCATGTTACCAGTATCCCCGGATTAATTTTACCTTATACATTAATCCTAACACCAATTGTCCTAAAATCAGCGTTGTTACCCTTACCTAGAGCTCATGGCACACCTTCAGCACCTTCTATTGTGTCCTCCGTTCTTTCCGGTATTTATGTAACCAGTAGTCTATATCTTTTCATTAAGATTCAGGATACATTTTCCTCTGTGATTAATACTGGTTCACTGTTTCTAATCTTTGGTTTTATTATTTCGATACTCGGTTTTATCTTGGCCCTTTCTCAAACTGATATACGCTTGATTCTGACTTATTCTACAATTAGTCAAGTTGGACTTATTGTTTTTGGCCTTTCTTTGGCATCGGATTATAGTTATTATGGTTCTATTTATCACCTTCTTAGTCATGCTGTTTTCAAGTCGACTCTTTTTCTAACGGCAGGTATGATTATAGAAGAATATGATACACGGGATATACGAAAAATAAGGGGACTTTTTAAACGTATGCCTTTTGTAACCATCGTTATCTGCTTTGCTCTTCTTGGCATTAGTGGCGCGCCTCTGTTTAATGGTAGTATCTCAAAATACTTAATAAAAAAGGGTAGTGACTCCATTCAACTGTTGGAATACGGTCTTATTATCATCAATATTGCAACTATGACTTATCTGATGAAATATACCTCAATGTTTTTTGGTAATTCTAAGAAATCGAAAGCACCACCTTGGAATCAAAAGATAGCACTTATATTATTGGCTAGTTTGTGTCTTCTTGGCGGTGTCGGTGGCCAGTTTTTTATCAACTGGCTTTTTGAGCTTAATATTCAAATTGAAGTATTGCATTACATGGAAAAATTCCTGGTTTATTTCATGAGCTTAGGTTTGGGTTATCTATTCTATGAATACATTTATAAAAAGTATCCTTTCTTCCAAACCATTCGCCAACTTGAACTTAGCTTTAACGAGCTCATTCTTACCATTACATTGTTTTTCACAGGTTTACTCTCTTATTTACTACTTGTGCATTAAAATACAGCTTAAAACGAAATGAGGTTTATTATGTATCGCTTATGGGGAAAAATTATGATAGATAGTCGCTTCCGGTCTGATTATGTTTTTGAACTTGAAGATGGGGATATTGCAAGCCCGTCTAGTTTAAAAAAGGGTCTGGAATTCTTGACTTTGCATTTTGATATTGAGATGCCAATGTGGCTGTCTGATAATGAAAAAGACTATGCACGTTTTAGAAAAACTCGGTTTTATAATGACCATTTTATCGAAACTATTGATTTTGATTATTTTGAGATTGAAGTTATCGAGGACAAAAAGAAAACATCTAAAAACTAATATTTTTAGCAACGCTTCCGTTTTTTGTTACGTCAAAAGAGTCTTAAGAGCATTTCCTATGCCTTAAGACCCTTTTCAGTTCTACAATATAATTCTAATTATGATCACCGATAATGGCCACTGGCCCTACGATCCACGTGGTAGAAGACCACATCCCCTTCCATTATGCTGATACCGGCTATGTTTGTCTTATACCCTTCCCCTGACCAAGCGTTGCCAAGGTCTACTGTTTTATAGGTGTTATAGGCCTCTACCTTCTCTAGATCTTTTAAGGTCTTGATGTTGTGGTAACCTCTTATGTCAAAGTTTACAGCGATGTAACCTTTTGTGATGAAGGGAGCTTCTCCTATTTTTAGGCGTGCATATGTGGACAGGTTCACTCCTTTTGGTACGACTACGGTTTGGCCTGGTAGATAGAATTCACCATACCATTTCTGTCTTGCGCCTAGTATCAAGGTTTGGGGCAGTTCTCCCCGGCTCTGACTACTGGTGCCGATATAGAGCTTTTGGGCTTCTGTTAGGAGCAGCTTGTCCTTATAGGCTAAGTCTTTTTCATAGTGGCCGGTGAAGATGTTTAGATAGTCCGCCTCTGTGAGGCCGTTGTTTCTTTTCTGGGCACTTAGGACTTTGACGGTGTTTTGTATGGCTTCTTTTGTTATCTTTCTTGCCGGATCGTTTAGGACCATGGTGTTTTTCATGGTGTCTTTGTCACTGCCAAGCTTTATGAAGCCTTGGCCTGTTTCATAGTACAGATCCACCGGTTGTCTTGTTCCTTTTTCGTCGATGTGATAGTAACTTGGGGTGATGAGGAGGATATCATCACTACCGGTCATGTCACCGTTGGTTTCTAAGCTAAACCGAATCTTGTACCCCAGCTTAACAGCTTGGTCTGCCATACCCACTTGGTTGTTTTTACCGGCCATGACCGGTAGGTGCGCTGCCCTAAAGGTGCTGCCTGCTTGTTTAAAGTGATTTTGCCAAGCGGGATCGGTGATGCCTATGATGGTAAAGTCTGAAATCGTACCTGAGAGCTCTACAGGTATTTCTGCTACGGCTTTATAGGCGTCTATGTCTTTATTATAAGCGAAGTTATGTGGGGCTAGGAGATTTGTAAGGTTAATGGGTAGGGTTCTGAATTGAACCTGTCCTGTGGTGGTTTCTCGGTTATGACTGGGCAGATAGTAGGTGGCTGTATTTGTGTTTGTTCCTGTATTTGTACCTGTTATAA